>DASTMP010000361.1:0-9607 GCA_035714085.1 Blastocatellia bacterium | reverse complement strand
AATCGAGCAGTAATTGGCCTGCGAGCGAAACTTCGAGAATCTCTTCACCGGTCTGTTCGTCAATGACTTTGCGGCAGTAATTCAAAATTCCTCCTTGGAGATTCATCCACAAAGCCGCACAAGGGATCACGAAGATGAAATCCATTCTTAGCGGGCCTTAGCGCCTCTTCGTGGCGCCTTTGCGGATGATTTTCATTATTGCTGTCCGCGGATGATTGTTTCAGAATATGCGCGACTTTTAAACTCTTAGGTATGGGGGCGGCGATGAACAGCGACAAGGTCGCGCTCAGCGCGGAAGAAAAAAATCGGCTCGATCAGGACGGATTCCTGGTTTTGGAGAATTTCGTCGAAGCCGGCGCGCTAGCGGCCCTTCGGCGGCGCATCATGGAATTGTTCGCCGAACTGGGCGACCGCGCGGGTTACGAATTCAAACAGGAACCGCAGACCGACCGGTTGGCGAACCTGGTCGATTACGGCGAAATCTTCCACCGGGCGATCGCCGAACCGAGACTGCTGGCCTGCGTCGAACACACGATCGGCCCCGATTTCAAGCTGAGCAGTTTAAACGCCCGTTCCGCGCGCCCGTATTCCGACTGGACGCAGCCGCTGCATTGCGACGCCGGCGCGCTGCCCGACGAAAGGGGCAATTCGGTTTGCAACGTCGTCTGGCTGCTAGATGACTTTACGATTGAAAACGGCGCGCCGCGTTACGTGCCCGGCACGCACAGATCGGGCAGATTGCCCCAGGACGTATTGCCGAATCCGTCGGCGGCCCATCCCGATGAGGCTTTGATCACGGGCAGGGCCGGAGACGTGGTCGTGATGAACGCGCATCTATGGCATGGCGGAACGGCCAATCGAGCCGGCGGAGCGCGCCTGGCGATGCATAGCTTCTATTGCCGCCGCGATCTGCCGCAGCAGCAATATCAGAAGAAATTGTTAAGTCCGGAAACGCGGCGATCGCTCAGTCCGGAGTTGCGCCGGTTGCTCGCGCTCGAGGACCCGTTGAACGACGAACTGAGCGCGGGTTTCGGCGGGCGGAGCGGATTTTTAAAGTAAAGAGGGAATATGTCATCACTAGCGCCTGACACCGCGCCGGTCCGCGCGGGCGAAGAACTCGATTGGAACTCGCTGGAGGCTTATCTGCGCGAGCGTCTGCCGTCGAAACTCGACAGCGAGCTGGACCGCGACGCGCTGATCGAGGTCACGCAATTCCCCGGCGGGCATTCAAATCTGACCTACTGCATTCGACTTGGCGACCGTGAATTCGTAATGCGCCGGCCGCCCTTCGGCCCGGTCGCGCCGACGGCTCACGATATGCCTCGCGAATACAGGCTGCTCGCCGCGATCAATCCTCACTTTCATCTTGCGCCGAAGCCGTACCTGCTGTGCGAGGATGCGAGCGTGATCGGCGCGCCGTTCTATCTCATGGAGCGTCGCTGCGGCGTCGTCGTGCGCCAGACCATTCCGCCGGAGATAGGCGAAGACCTTGAGCTTCGCCGCAGAATTAGCGAGAGCATGGTTGACACGCTCGCCGATCTGCACGCGATCGATATTCAATCGACCGGCCTGGTCAACATCGGCAAGCCAGCCGGCTTCGTCCGGCGCCAGGTCGAAGGTTGGGCCGGACGCTGGGAGCGCTCGAAGACGACTGAGTTGAAAGAAATGAATGAGACCGCCGCCTGGCTGATCGAGCGTTTGCCGCCGGACTGCGGCGCGCCGACGCTGGTTCACAACGATTACAAATTGGACAACGTGATGCTCGACCCGCGCGATCCGGCCACGGTCGTGGCGGTTCTGGACTGGGAAATGTGCGCGGTGGGCGATCCGCTGATCGATCTCGGGCTGCTGCTATGTTACTGGCCGCAGGCGGACGACCCTGAGGTCTTCGCGGGCAGCCTGCGCAGCGTGACGATGGCGCCCGGCTGGATGAAGCGCGCCGAGATCGTCGAGCGCTACGCGGCGCGTTCGGGGCGCGACCTCTCGGACATCGGTTATTACTACACGTTCGCGACCTTCAAACTGGCGGTGGTGATCCAACAGATCTATTACCGCTACCACGTGGGACAGACCCAGGACGCGCGCTTCGCCGAATTCGACAAGCGGGTCGAGGCGCTGGCCAAATGGGCGCGCGCGATGTCGCAGAAGAAATTCTGATGCTACGGCCCGATTCGTCAGTTCCGGCGAGATTGCTCAAAGCAGTCGTCGCAAAGTCCTGCATTGAGATCATTCTGGTTTGCGTCGTTGCGACGCTCGCGGCGTTTTCGACCTTCAGCCCACGGTTGCGCGGCGCGATTGACGTCGCCAATCAAACGCGCGTGGCCGGTTGGGTCATTGACCCGGCCGCGCCCGAAGCCGCGATCGAAGTCCAATTGTTCATTGACGAAAAACTGGCCGCGTCGAGACTCGCCGACGAGAAGCGGATCGATCTGGTCCGCTCCGGCGTGACGTCGCGCCCGAATCACGGATTCAATTTTGATTTGACTCAGACCGACCTCGCGCCGGGACGCCACACGGCGCAGGTTTACGCGCTGCGCCAGGCCGCCGGCGCAAACAAGATCCTATTGCCCATAGTGAAACAGCCGAGCGTTTTCGAAGTCAGGCGCTGAAAGATTCGCTGAAGGCTTCATCGACTCTCTTCCTGTGGCGCCTGCTTGCCGTCACTTCATTGGGGTAGTAGCATACGAATTGGCTTTATCAAACAGCGTTCGCGCAGTTGTTTTAGCGCCATTTCAAAGAATTCAATGTAAAGAGAAGTTCCAATTCGAGGTTTGATATGACACCGCTCGCGCCAGGCGCCACATTCTCACACTATCGCATCATCGAACAGCTTGGTCAGGGCGGGCAAGCCACTGCCTACAAGGCCTTTGACACGCGCCTCGACCGTTCAGTCGTCATTAAAATTCTGTTGCCGGAGCTAGCCTCGAGCGAAAACGCGCGCCGCCGTTTTGAGCGTGAGGCCAAACTAGCGTCGGCGCTCGACCACCCGAACATCTGCGCGATATACGACATCGGAGAGAGCGACGGGTTGTTTTACATCGTCATGCCCTACGCCGAGGGCCGCACGCTCAAGCAGGTCATTTCCGGGCGGCCGATGGAAATTCTGAGCGCGCTCTCAATCGCCGTCCAAGTCGCCGATGCGATCACGACGGCTCATGGGCGCGGCATAGTCCACCGTGACATCAAACCGAACAACATCGTCGTCAACGATCAGGGCCAGGTCAAAGTGCTCGACTTCGGCCTGGCCAAGATGCTCGCGACCGATCAGGAGGCTGTCGCCGACCTCGACAGGTCGGTGACTGAAATCGGCGTGCCGTACGGGACGGTCGGGTACGGGTCGCCGGAACAGGCCGCGGGCGAGCGAGTTGATCACCGCACAGATATTTTCAGCCTCGGAGTAACGCTCTACGAAATGGTCACAGGCCGCCAGCCGTTCAGAGGCCGCAACCGGATTGAAATTCTGAACGCCGTGATCAACGACGAGCCGGAGCCGATCACTGAAGAGAATCCCGGCGCTCCGCTGCGCCTTCAAGCCATCCTCGATCGCGCGCTCGCTAAAAAGCCTCGCGGGCGGTTCGGGACCATGTGCGAAATGCGCGACGAATTGAAGGGCCTGATGCGCGAGATCTTGCAGGATACGGGCGTCGATATTGCGGGCGTCGGCGCGATACTCACCGCCCCTCGAAGCGCGCGCAGTTCGTGGCGTTTGAGCGGGACTCTTGGCAGAGTCTTCGGCAGTCGGGTTTTCAACAAGCTTCGCAACAGTCAATCGCCCGGCGGGGCGCCACATTCGCCCGGCGGAGAAACCAATTCGACGCCCAGCCAATCGGCCTCTTCCAGACCACCGACCTGGGGGGGCGAAAACAAACAAGCCATCGCAGTGCTGCCGTTTAAAAATCTTTCGGGCAATGCGGAAGACAATTTCTACGAATTTTCGCTGGCCGACGGCATCATCGCTGAGCTTGCGCACCTGCGTTCGTTGGTGGTGCGCCCGTCGCAATACATCGCCCAGTACGCCGGACAGAATGTTGATCCGCGCCGGGTCGGCGAAGACCTGGCGGCGCCTGTCGTCCTGGCGGGCAGCTTCATCAAAACGCCTGATCGTTTTCGCGTCACCGCCCAACTGATCAAAACAGCCACCGGCGAGATACTCTGGAGCGAGAAGATCGACTCCCATGCGCGTGACCTGATCACGCTGCAGGACACAATCGCCGAGCGCGTCATCTCGGGGTTGAAACTGAAGCTGACCGAAGAGGAGCAGGAGAAGATAGAAAGGCCGCTCACGACCAGCCCTGAAGCCTATGAGTTCTACCTGCGCGGGCGCGACCTGTTGTTCCAGTACATGTCACACACCTTCGACGACAGCGATCTCGACGTGGCGATCAAGATGTTTCAGGAGGCGATCAGGCTCGACCCCGGCTTCGCGCGCGCTCATTACGCGCTCGGCCGTTGCTACGTGCATCACGCTCAGGGGTACGGCGGGGGCGAGTATTTCGATCTGGCGGAAAAATCGCTGCTGCGCGCGCTGGAATTGGACGAAAACCTGCCGGGAGCGCGGCTGCAGATGGTCTACGTTTATCTGCACCGCGGCGAAAAGGAGCAGGCCCTCGCGACGCTGGCCGAGGTGCGCCGCGAGGCGCCTAACGATCCGACCGTCTTCATCATCGCCGGAATGCTCTATCGCCTGAACGGCCTCTACGACAAAGCGATCAGACAATACGATCGGCTGCTCGAACTCAACCCGAACGACATTGTCATCGCCGGTTACAACCGCGGGCGGATTTACGCCTACCGCCACGAATACGACCAGGCCGTTGCGGAACTCGAAAAAGGACGCGCGGTAGAACCTGACCATCCGTTGATCAAGACCTTCCTCGCGCTGATCTACTTCAACCAGGGGCGCGTCGAAGAATGCGGCAAGCTGGCCGAGGAAGCGCTCGAGCAGCACCCGCATTTCGACCCGCTGCAAATCATTCTGGGCTGGTGTTACAGCGCGCGCGGGGAACACGACCGCGCCAGAGGCGTGATTACCGATCACCTCAAACAGATCGCCGCCGCCGACCATGACCTGGCGCTCTGGCTGGCGTCGCTTTACGCCATGGAGAACATGCGGGACGAAGCGGTCGAATGGGTCAAAAAGGCGATTCAGCTCGGCAACGAAAACTACCCGCTCTTCGCCGACAACCCGCGCCTGGACAACTTGCGCTGCGACCTCCGGTTCATTGATCTGCTGAATGACCTGAGAAGAAAATGGGAGGAGAGGAGGTGATGGGGTGACGACGCTGGAAGAGTTGCGGGAGCGGATCAATCTTCGGTTAGAGGAGAGTTTCGTCGGCATCAGCGAGCAGGTGGCGGACCTGCCGCCTGAGGATCTGGTCGATCTGCTCAACCAGTTGAAGCTGATCGAAGCCTCGACGGTGGTGATGATGCTGCCGGCGCCACGCGTCATCGAATTATTCGATCAGCCGACGATGACGCGCCGCGGCGCGATTCTGGAAAAGCTCGACCCGTCGCGTGCCGCTCAGGTCATCGAGGGGCTTTCGGCGGACGAGCGGACGGACATCATTCAGCAAATGGGATTGACCGAGCGCCGGCGCGTGCTCTCCAGAGTCAGCGAGGAGACCAAGGCCGAACTCGAACACCTGCTGCGATACCCCGATCACACCGCGGGCGGCATTATGACTACGGAGTTCGTCCGGCTCGACCCGCAAATGAATGTCGGCGACGCGCTCAAACACATCCGCTCTGTCGCGCGCGAAAAGGAGTCGATATACGCCTGCTATGTGCTCGAGCCTGAAACCGGAGGGTTGCTCGGCGCGGTCAGTTTGCGTGATCTGGTGATGGCTGAAATGAATCAGCCGATAACCGAGGTGATGCGTCGCAAACCCGTAATGGTTCATACCGCCGACGATCAGGAGACCGTCGCCAACAAGATCGCCAAGTACAACCTGCTGGCCGTGCCAGTGCTCGACGACGGCGGCGGCGTCGTCGGCTTCGTCACAGTTGATGACGTGATCGACGTGCTGATCGAAGAACAGACCGAAGACATATTGCGAATGGCGGCGGTCGAACCCGGCGCGCTCGATAAGCCGTACTTTAACAACCCCGTCTTTCGCGTCGTTCGCAAACGGATCGGCTGGCTGTTGCTCCTGTTCGTCGCCGAAACATTTACCGGCACGGTGCTTCGTTTTTACGAAAGCGAGTTGGCGGCCGTCGTCGCGCTTTCATTTTTCATCCCGCTATTGATCGGGACCGGGGGCAACGCCGGATCGCAAACGGTGACGACGATCATTCGCAGCATTGCGCTCGGCGAGATTCGGCTCAAGGACGCCTGGCGAGTGCTGACGCGGGAGATGAGCGCGGGCGTGATCATTGGAATATTGGTCGGCGGGGTGGCGTTCGGACGCGCCCTGCTCTGGGGGACTTCTCTGCCCCTTGCCGTCACCGTCGCGATCACGGTCCTTGCGATATGTACCTGGTCAACAACCGTGGGGGCGCTGATCCCTCTGGTGGCCGAGCGATTCGGCGTGGACCCTGCGGTGCTTTCCGCTCCGCTCATCACGACTCTTGTAGACGCGACCGGGCTGGTAATTTACTTCACAATAGCGAAACTGATCCTTCATATGTGAGCGTCTTTAAAATCGGGGCAAAAATATTCGGGAGGCAAGGATGATAAACAGACGGCTCAAATTTCGATTGTTGCGCCTGTTGGTTGTGATCGGTCTTTCGGCGGCGTTCTTGTCCAGCCTCCGCGGCTTTCCCGGGTCTTTCGCGCAGACACAATCGGCGAATCGGCCGATCCCGCTCGGTCTCCCGGCGGACACGTGGGATTACTACGTTCCGAGGAAGAATCCGATGACGCCTGAGAAGATCGAGCTCGGCCGCAAGCTCTTCTTCGACTCGCGGCTGTCGGCCGACGGACGCGTTTCATGCGCGTCATGCCACGACCCGAAACTCGCCTTCACCGACGGTCGCACGGTCGCCGAAGGGATCGCTGGCCGTCGCGGCGCGCGCAACTCGCCGACTCTGCTCAATGCGATTTTCAACACGGGCCAGTTCTGGGACGGGCGCGCAGACACGCTCGAAGATCAGGCAGTTCAACCGCTCGTCAACCCCCTGGAGATGGGGAATATCTCTTATGATGAGGTCGTCTCGCGTCTGCGCGCGATTCCAGAATATCGCGCCGAGTTCCAATCCGTCTTCGGCTCCGAGGCGCGGATAGGTTTTGTAGGCCTTGCGGTCGCGGCTTATGAGCGCACGCTGCTTTCGGGCGACGCGGCGTTCGACCGCTTCGCCGCCGGCGATCAGAACGCGATCAGCGAAGCCGCCAAACGCGGATTCGCGCTATTTCGCGGCAGGGCCAGATGCTCGCGCTGCCACACCTTCAGTGACGCGCTGCCTTTCTTCACCGATTTCAACTATCACAACACCGGCGTCGCAATGAACCATTCCAACTTCGACAAACTCTCCAGGCAGGCTTACGCGGCCACTGAAACCGACAAAGCCAGGGAAGTGATTAACGAGTTGGCGAAACAGGAAGGCGGGCAGGAATTGGGAAGAGTCCTGGTCACCTATCAGGTATTCGACATCGGGTCGTATCGCACGCCCAGCCTCCGCAACGTCGCGCTGACCGCGCCCTATTTTCACAACGGCAGCGCGAAGACCCTCGCCGACGCCGTCAAGTTCTACAACGAAGGCGGACGCCAGAACATCAACCGCGAATGGGATCTGGACCCGCTCGCGCTCGCCGAAGATGAACAGCGCGACCTGGTGGCTTTTCTCGAGTCGTTGACCGGGAGGACGCCGAATTCCGATAATGATTACGAACGGCGAAATCGCGCCGCGAATTTGCGCCCGATCGCGCCGGATAATTGAGTAAGCTCGTCGACCTTCAACAGCCGCGCGCTCAGATAAAAAACGACGACGCCGACCATGATCGAGGCGCCCACATTGATCAATCGCGCGAACAAACTGTCCAGGCGCAGAAAATTTTCGATCTGACCGCTGACAAACCAGCAGACCGCGCCCATCGCCGTCGAAGCCAGAGTGACTTTGGTAAAAGCGGAGAGAAGACTGCGGCCTTCGATCCCGTCGAGCTTACGGCGCATGAAGATAAATAGGATCGCGAAGTTGACTATCGAAACGGCCGAGATCGAGAGCGCCAGCCCGATGTGGCCGATCTTCAGGTAATCTACGGTGAACTTCGACACGGCGTAATTGATGACAATCGAAATGAGGCTGGCCATCATTGGGATGCGCGTGTCGCGGAGCGCGTAAAACGACGGCGCCAGCACGCGCACGATCGAAAACGCCGCCAATCCGATCGCGTAGTAGGCGAGAGCCGCCGCCGTTTGTTTAGTGTCGTCCGGCGTGAATCGCCCGTATTGATAGATCAACGCAATGATCGGACGGCTGAGAATGATCAGCCCGGCCGCCGAGGGAATCGTCAACAGGAGCGTCAGCCGGATCGAGCTTGCGAGGGTCCGTCGGAACTCGCTCAGGTTTTCCATCGCCGCCGCGCGCGCCGTGACGGGCAGCGTGGCGGTCGAGATGGCCACGCCGAAAATTCCAATCGGCAGATAGATCAACCGCTGCGCGTTGCCGAGCCAGACCACAGCGCCTTCGGCGACGCCCGTGGCGAAGGCCATGGTAACCACGAAGTTCACCTGCAACGCCGCCGAGCCGATGATCGCCGGCGCCATCATCCGCATCACCTGCCTCACGCCCGCGTCCCGGAAACTGACGATCGGGCGCCAGCGGTAACCGACGGCGCGAAGGCTCGGCACCTGGATCAGCCATTGCAGCATCCCGCCGATCAGCGTCCCGGCCGCCATTCCGATGATCGCCGTAGCCGCCCCCATATCGTCTCTAGCGGGGCGCTGGTGGTTGAAGAGCGAGACCGCGGTGCTGGTGATGTACTCGGGCGCCAGCAGGTAAGCGCACGCCAGCCCGCCGACGATCGAACCGACGTTGAACATCGTCGAGGCCGACGCGGGAATGGCGAAGCGCCCCTTGGTGTTGAGAACTCCCATCGCCACGGCGGCCAGCGAAACCATCAACAGGAATGGAAAAAGGATGCGCGTCATCTTGACGGCCAGATCGGTCATCATTTCCGCCCTGGCGGGTTCGATCTTGCTGTCGCGTATCAAAAGGGCGACGATCTCAGGCGAGAAGATAATCCCGAGGAGCGCAATGACCGAGACCACGATGATCAATCCGTTGTTCACCAGGTTGGCCAGCCGCCACGCCTCTCGCTCGCCTTGTTTGGTCAGGGTCTGCGAAAAGGTCGCGACGAAGGCCGCCGACAACGCGCCTTCGGCGAAAAGATCTCGCAGGAGGTTCGGAATGCGGAATGCGATCAGAAAAGCGGCGTTGGCGAAGCTCGCGCCGAAGAACGAAGAGAAGACCTGTTCGCGGACGAGGCCTAAAATCCGGCTGCCCATCACCGCGACGCTGACGACGCCCGCCGAGCGCGCTACGGATTGCGGATTCTTGGATTGCGGACTCTTGGATTGCGGATTGCGGATTGCGGATTGCGGATTTGAAGCCGCGTCTGGTCGTCCATCCACGTTCGCTTGATCTTCCTGCCCGGCTTTTCCATTTTCAT
>DASTMP010000360.1:0-1775 GCA_035714085.1 Blastocatellia bacterium | reverse complement strand
ACGAGCGGCTTGCGGGGGAGTTTTTCGTCGCGCATGGCGGCGTGATAGACGAAGCTGGCCATGATGATCGAGGCTTGCTTCACGTCGTCGGCTTGCAGCCGGTCGTACACGTCCATGTTCGAGTGGTGGGTGCGACTGTCGTATTCCAGCGGGTCTTGAATGAACTGAAAGCCGGGCAGGCCGACGGCGTCGAACGAGAGGTGATCGGTGCCGCCGGTGTTCCTGAGGGTCAACGTAGAAGCTCCCATATCACGGAAAGGTTCGAGCCAGGCTCGGAAGATCGGGCGCACGGCTTCGTTGCCCTGCAAATAAACGCCGCGAATCTTGCCCGTGCCGTTGTCGAGGTTGAAATAGGCCGAGAACTTCTCTTGGGCCGGTTTGAGCGTGAGTGGCCCTTGTTGTCGCTGCTGCCCCGCCCCAGGCTCCGAAGCCTGGCGCGAGCCGTAATGTTTCTCGACATGGGCTCGCGAGCCGATCAGCCCTTCTTCTTCGCCGCCCCACAGTCCGATGCGGATCGTCCTGCGCGGCTTAACGCCGATCGCTTGAAGGATTCGCACGACCTCCATCGCTACAGCCGACCCCGCGCCGTTATCCGTGGCGCCGGTTCCCGAATGCCACGAATCGAAGTGGCCCCCGACCATCACGATCTCGTCCTTCAGATCGGAGCCAGGGATTTCGGCGATCACGTTGTGGCCCATCAAATCCTGATCCTGGAACTTCGCGGCGATCTGAACTTCGAGTTCGACCGGGACGCCTTTGGTCAACATTCGCACGATGCGGTTGTAGTGCTCGGCGGCGAGCGACGCTTGCGGGATTATCTTCGCGTCGGCGGAATACGGCCTGGAACGGCCGAAGGGCGCGTCGGGAGTCGGCGCCATCGTAGCAGACTGGACGAAGATCGTTCCCCCATCGCCCCGCCCGATATCGAGCACGACACCGGCGCCTTCTTCATACGCCATTTGCCACTTCTTGTTATTCAGCTCTATAGCCGCGCGCATGTCGGGATTGGCGCCAGGGCCACCAGGTCCGCCACGGCGGCCGCCGCCATCGGGCGACGGCGGCGGGGCGTTCGACATCGCCAACAGTTCTTCATCGGTCGCGCGCGTCCCTTCAGGCTTGAAATGCGCCTGTAGCTCGCGGGGCGGAGAGATCAGGACGATCGCGCCTTTCAATTTGCCTTTGTATTTATCCAGATCGGCCGCCGTCTTGGCCTCCAGATACACGACCGGACCGCGCACGACTCCGTTTGTGCTCGGTGACCAGGCCTTGGGATAGGCGATGAGCGGAATGAAATCCGGTTTGACGATGTTGGCGCTGAAGCCTTCGAGCGACCACCCGCGCCCGAACGGGCCCCAGGCTTCGAGGGTAGCGTTCTGCAACCCCCACTCGGTCAGCCTGCCCTTAGCCCATTCGCAGGCCCTGTTGAATTGAGGCGAATTGGTCAGGCGAGGGCCGTGGACGTCTGTCAGCCAGCTCAACGTCTCCATTACCTGCGAACGCTGCATGCCTTCTTCACGTATCTTCTTCATCATCTCCAGGTCTACCTTTTCGACCTGGGCGACTTGCGCGCTGGCGGTCAAACAGATAATGAGGACCGCGGCGATTGGCGCCATGGCCCGTTTGTAACTTCGATGTGTCATCTTGTTTTCCTCCGAAAAAATTCGCCGTAGGTTGTCCTCTGTGCAAGGGCCTGCGGAGGCTTGGTCATTGAAGCGCTCAGTAGTCATCAAGCGGGCTGGTTGCGAAGCCCTCCGCCGCCCTTGACTACCTGCGGT
>DASTMP010000359.1:0-38931 GCA_035714085.1 Blastocatellia bacterium | reverse complement strand
CTCTTTCGGGAACGCCAGCAACAGGTTTTCGAGCGCCTTCGCATAATCGGGGTCGTACCCATCGTCATCCGAGAACTGCCCGAATATTTGATCCGCATCCGGGCCTGCCTTGAGCATTCGAGCGAATGCCGTTTTGGCTTTATCAGCGTGGTCGTGGATCAGATGAAAGTTGACGAGCGCGGTATGATGATCGAGATCTTCGCGATCGAGTTCGACGGCCTTCTCCAGAGCCGATTCGGCGTCGTCCAGCTTGTCGAAGCGTTCGTAAACGACCGCCAGGTCGCGCCACGGGCGGGGGTCGTAAGGCGCGAGCCGCGCGTAGGCGTTCAATTCCACGACGGCGCGCTCGGCGTCCTTGCTGAGCGGGCCGGGCGAATTGACGACGTCTTCGCCGCCGCCCGAATAAAGCAGCGCGCGCGCCAGCGCCAGCCGGGCGGGCGCGAAATCGGGCCAGCGTTTGGCGACGTCCTTTAAAACTTCGACCGACGCCGGCGAATCGGCCTTGCCGGTTCCGGCCTGAGCCTTGACGGTCCCTTCCAATTCCTGCGCGCTGAGGACGCGGGATTTCAGCAAGAGCAGTTCAGGCTTCTCGCCCTCGCGGGCGATCAATTTCTCGATGTGTTTGGCGGCTTCTTCTATTGAGGTCCCGAAGACCAGTCCCCGTCGGCCGTCGGGTTGCAGCGCCCCCTGAAGCGCGTCGGCGAATTCGGGCAGCGCGTCGTCGACGACCTCGTGCTCGGTGATGAACCAGGCGCCGTCGCGCGAGGCTAGCGTCAGGCGCAGCAGCGCCTCGCCGCGCAGCAGTGTGACGGAGGCGCGGCCGCCGTTGATGTCGCTTCGCAGGATGCGCGGCGGCAATCGGGTTTCCGCGTCCCAGGTCTCCCACATCCCCTTGACGGTCTTCTCGAACGCGCTGATCACGGCGGCGCGCTGCTTTTCGTTGAGACTTGCCCAGACGTCCGGCGTCAGCGACTGCTCCGCCGCCAGCGAGAAATCGAACGCCAGGTCGCGGGTCGCGCGATCGAGGCTGAATTCCTTGACCAGCCGGACGGGGTCACGCTGGTAATCGGCGATTGCGCGGCGCGCCGAAGTGATTTCAAGATCGAGCTGGTTGAGCATCGCGTAGCTGATGAACGCGTCGCCGTCGAAGCGCAGGTGTGTGGCGTCGACGCGATCCATCAACCCCCAGGTCGGATCGATCTCGACCCATTTGCCCAGATAGATTTCGACCCAGGCGTGCGCGCCGAACGACCCGCCGCTGAGCGCCGCGCCCGTCACGACCCGCGCCGGCAAGCCCAACGAGCGCGCCAGCGCGACATAAAGTTCGGAATGTTCGAGGCAATCGGCCTCGCGCGACGCCAGCGTCTCTACAGTGTCGCTCTCGACTTTTTTCCACTTCAGGTTTCCGTATGTCCATTCGCCGATCTTTCGCGAGACACTGCGGCCGTCGTTGTCTTCGCCCGCGATCTGTTTTGCGAGCGCGATTATGCGCAGATCTTTGGAATTGATGCGGGCGGTCGGGTTGAGGAAGGGCGCGAATTCGGCGCCGGCCACGGGCAATTGGATCGTGAGCTTTTCGGGAATGCGGCGCGCCGACGTTGTGACGACCACCGTCGAAGAGTCGCTCGACTCGACGCGCTGGAAATCGAATTTGGCCAGATCGTCGCGGACGCGCGGCGCGATTCCTGGCGTCCTGGCCGAAACCCGCAGCGTCAACGATTCGACGCGCGGCCCTCCCGTCACAGTCAGCCCCCTGGGCGTGATCATCGCGTTAGCGAGGTCGAAATCACCGATCGCGTTCGCCAGATCGCCGACCGAATAGCGCCCCTCGCGGTCGAAGGCGACCGCGAGCCGCCCGACCAGGCCGTCTTTCTCGACGGCCAGGTAAGCGCGCTGGCTGTGGAATGCGTGAATCACGGCGCTGATGAAGGGCAGCATCCGTTGCGACGAACTGTCGGTCAGGGCCTTGCTCGCTTCGTCGAAGGCCGATTCGAGGTCGTATGTCGCGAACATCGCCAGGCCGCCTGGCGCGTCTTTCGTCGAACGCGCGAAATCGCGCGACGAAGAGAATTTCTCTTTCGCTTCGAACAGCCGTAGGGTTTCGACGCTGTCGGCGAGGAGGAAATAATCGCCAGTCACGGCGACGAACGGCGCGGCGCCGTCTTCGCCCAAGGCCACGACCGGATTCCCTCCCGCCGTGGCGTTCGGCGCGCGCCGGAACTTGGCGAAAAGTTTACCGGCGCGGAGAGCCGCGGCCAGGTCCCCGTTCTTGAGTTTCAGCGCCATCGCCATCGCGGGCCATTCTGCGCCGTCGAAGACGGGGCGGAGGCTGAGTAGCGCGGCGGCGATCTCGCCCTGCATATTTGGGACGATCAGTTTCTCGATGTCCGCTTCGATCTCCTTATCGCGCTCTGTGGCCCGCTCTTTGTTTCTGGCGGACTCCAGGCTCTTCAAAACGCCGTAGAGTTTCGCCGGATCGACGACCGCGCCCGCGTAAAGTATGGTCGAGCGAGGGATCAGCTCGCGCGGCGCCAGGAGAGCGTCGACCTTGAACGGTTTGAAGCTCTTGATGAATTCGTTGTCGGCGAGGCCGATCTTGAAGACCGTCTCCCACGAATTCGGCGTCAGTTGCAGGGCGCCGCTCTCGACGCCGAAGGCGTTGAAGAACGCGGCGATCTGGTCGTTCTCATCCTTCGATTCGGCCAGATCGAAGAGCGGTTTGAGCGCCGCGTTAGGCCGGCTGAAGAAGATTACCTCGCCCTTCTCGGCGCGGGCTTTGGGGAAGGCTTCGCTTTGCGCGATGGTCTGACCTGAAGCTCCAGAGGCTAGCAGGTCGGCTATCGCTTCGCGCGAGGACGAGACGATCGCGGTCTCGCCCAGATAGGCTATGCGAATCGTCTCCCATTTGGCGCCCCCCAGTTCCGAGATAACTGGTCTGACGAGCGTCGTAATCGGAAGACCGCCCACGCTCTCCAGCCGGGTGTAGGAGAAGGGATTGAGCGACGGAATCTTCGATTCCGTGGACGAGCGCGCAACGCCACGGCCGCGCGCCTCGTCCGAAGCCATCGAGGCGAAGATCACGGGCACGGCCGCGGGAATGATCCCAGCGAACCGCGATAGCGCGGCGGCCACCGGGAAGAACTGATCGAAATCGCCGAAGTCCTCCTGATAAGTCGCCAACAGCCGCTCGAAGCGAGCGCGGTCGGTAACGCGAACTGTAAGCGCGCTCCGCGTCGCAGCGGCCTCTCCGCCTCCTACATTGGCGCTTTCGCCCTTGCCTTCAGAAGATCGCCACGAGGCCAGGGCTATCGGCGCCTTCAGGTCGACGCCCATGGCCTTGCCCGCGTCGCCAGTCACGTCCGCGCCGAGGCGCGACGCGAGCGAAGCCTTCAACGTCTTCAGAATCAACGTGAACGTCATCTGGTCGCGGACGGTGGCCATCTGCACGCCTGAAAGCGCGGAATCGATCCTCTCCATGGTCGCCGCGAAATCGGGCGCCATCACGTAACTATAAGTACCTTTCGGAAAGAGAGTTTCGCCAGTCGCCGGAGCGTCTTTCAGTTTTGACAGGTCAAGGTTGGCGACAATGGCCGGCGCGGGCGGCGTGGCCACGAGCGCGATTTCAGACCATCCGCTCAGATCGGAGTGTTCTTTATTGATTTCGGTTTTGATTCGGCGGCGTTCGGCTTCGGTCTTCGCCTGATTCCAGCGGTCGCGGTATTTTATCTTGAGCGCCGCGGCCTCCAGTTCGCCGCGCAGGAGCGCCAGGCGTACGTCTTCGGGTTTATTCTTCAACTCGGCGGCTGTGACCAGCGCGAACGTTTCGGACGCGCCGCTCTTCTCGCCATCCGGTTTCTTTTGCGCCCTCTTCGGCGCGGGTCTATTGGTCGCTGAATGGCCGAGTTTATTGAGTTGGGCGTCGATTTCTGCGATGCGCTTGTTCAATTCCTGCGCGAATTCGATCCCGGCGATCTCGCCGAGCGCGCGCGCCGCCCACAATTCATTCTCCGTGCGCAAAAACTTGACGAGTTCAGGCGCCGCGCCCGTCCACGCGTGGCGCTGCAATACGGAGACGAGGGCATACAGCGCGCCGAGGTCGCTTGAAGCGAGAAGCTTCGAGTAGGGCAGGTCGAATTTGTCCGTGACGAGCGCGAGTTGCAAAGCCGCCAGATGCTGTTTGGCGCTGTCGCTTTTGAGCGCATCTTCGATCAGTTCGCGCGAGGCTGATTCCCCCATAGCGACGCCGACGCGGACGACCGCCGCCGGATTCTCGGCTAGGGTCGCCAACTTGCTTTTGACCTGGTTTAGCGCCCCCCGCGCGGCCAGAGCCTGCGCCGCCGCCGAGCTGGCGAAAACATCTTTGTCGGACAACGACCAAATCAGGAGATCGACGGTTTGAGGAGCGCCGGTTTTGCCGAGCGCGGCGATGGCCGCCGCCCGCACTTGTGGATCGGCGTCGGTGATCAGATCGACAGTCGCCTCTGGCGACGCGGCGAACAGCTCCGCGATACGACCCGTCGCCGCCGCGAAAGATTGCCGCCCCGTACGCAAAGCCTCAGCGACCAGTTCAGCCTCGATTTCGCTTCCCGGGTTGGATCCGGCGGTAAAACCGGCGCGCAGAGCTTCGTACTCTTCGTTCCAATGCCCCGCCGCGCCGATGTGGACTGATGAAACGATGCGTTTGAAGATGGGTTCGTAGGCTTCCATCTCGCCGTCTTGAGCCGACAGCGCCAACCCGTAAGCGCGCGGGCCCACGGCGGTGAACCACATCGTCTGACGCACGGCCACACCGCCCGGCGCTTCGATCTCGTGTGAAATCTCGCGCCATTCCATGCCGCCCGTCATGACGCGGCGCACGGTCACCGATTCCGGCTTGATCGGCTCGCTCCGGAAACTTTGCATCACGCCGCTGACGTAATTGGCCAGGCCCGATCCGTCGGGAATCTCCTCGATGATCACGATCAGGTTGACCGTCTCAGAAGCGGGTTTGAAGACAGTCCCGCCGTTCGGCCCTGGCTCCTGCTTCCAATCAGCTGGGTACCGGAATGATAAGCCCTTCTGCTTGTCAATGAAACGCGCAAACTTGCCCTCAGGGATCTGATAGCCGTCCCACAGCGCCGCGCGCGCGGCGCGATCTCCGCTCTGCGCGAACGCCGCCGGAACACAATCCCCCAAGACGGGCAAAAGGAAAAGGAAAAGGAGGAGAATCCAGGACGACGGATGATAGGGGCTAATTTGGTTCTTGCGCATTTTTCTGACCTCAACTTCAGAATCAGTTTCGGCGCCTGCGGATCAGCGTCTCCAGCCGAAGGCGAAGAGTAATTCAGTTCGATGGGCAGTGGAAGCGAAAAAGCGAGAAGTGGGACAGACTTATGGTTTTTGAGAAATAAATGCAACCAGCGGCGCCTCCTCGTCCTTGCGGGCCGGCTGGTGACCACCGGCCCGCGAGGACGAGGAGGCGCCGCTCAGGCGCTACTGGTTGCATCGATTATTCAAAGACCATTAGTCTGTCCCACTCTTGATTGTTCCGAATTAAGAGTGCGACTGAGCCTGAAATTGCTCGATGGGCGGGTCGCTTTAGACATTCTTTCGATTTCTTGACACGCCGAATGACCAGACCATATGATTCATCCCTAGAACACAACCTGGCTGGCGTCCAACCAAACCGATCAGGTTCTTTATCTTTATTGGAGAAAGAGGTAGACGGAATATGCTCGGCGGATACATCGGAAAAGTTTGCCAGCGCATACTTAACGGCATCGTCCGCCAGATTGCGCGTCTCGACCCGAATCCGAATCTGCTTTCAGTGATCGGATTGGGCATCAGCATTTTCGCCGCAATTCTATACGGAACGGGATGGTTCTTTTACGCTGGGTTGGTGATGATCTTTGCCAACATCTTCGACATGCTGGACGGGCGGCTGGCGCGACTCACGGGGCGAGTGACCAAGTTCGGGGCCTTTCTCGATTCAAGCCTCGACAGGCACTCCGATATGGTCGTCTTTATCGGGATCATCATCTTCTATTCCCGCGACACTGAATATCACAGTACTCTTTATGCGGCGTTGACCGGAGCGGCGTTGATCGGATCGGTCATGGTGAGTTACACGAGCGCGCGGGCTGAATCGCTAATCCCGAAATGCGATGTGGGATTTTTGCGGCGCCCCGAACGCGTCGTCTTGCTGATCATAGGCTCACTTACTGTCTGGCCTCAATCGGATCATCCGCTGCTCAATAAAATGCCGGCCACGATCTGGTTGATGGCCGTCCTTTCTTATTGGACTTTCGGTCACAGGCTCTATCACACCTGGCGCGCAATCCGCGAGATGGAGTCCGCGGCCGATCCCTCCCGGATCGAAGCTCAAGAGAATAAATCGCAAGAAAAAAAGGAGGCGAAAAATCTGCGCCTGGGCCACGACCCTGTTTAGCAGTAGCCCTGGATTCCGTAGATCCTGCCTATGAACAAAAAGTCCCTGAGTGATTTAATGATATGTCCCTGCTGTGGCGGGAATCGTGAAATCAGTTCTGCCGAATGCGCCTCCTGCGGCGCGAAACAAGTTGGCCCTCCTCTCGCCAAGCCCGATGTGCTGATGCCGAAACTCGGGACGTCTTTCGCCGCTCTGGCCTGTGGCGTCGTGGTTATAATTGTATTTCTTCTGATCTGGCTACTCAGCAATGATACGAAGGTCGGGCGCGTATTGCTGGTCTGGACTCTGGGCGACGGATATGAGTTTACCAAAGAACTGCTCAAAGCCGACGCCAAATTGCCTTACTATCGCATCTTCGCTTACGACGCGTACATTCTGGCGAAGGACTTCTCGATCGGGGCCATCCCGCTTTCGCTCGCGGGAATCTGGCTGGCGCGGCGCGCATCGCGTTTGATTAAAGCCGACCCTGCTTCGTTCGGAGGGATCAGGGTCGCGCGTGCCTCTTATTACCTTTCAATCGGCCTGCTGATCGTCTTCAGCGTCGTGAGCATCTCTTCGATTCCGAACGTGATCGCCACACGTCGCGCCAAGCGCATGGCCGCCACACGCGCATTGATGTATGAGTTGCATGCGCAGGGGCTACAAAGGTACTACAAAGAATATGGCGCCTATCCGGGCGAGTTGACTGATCTTTCGCGCGTCAACGCCAGCGGAACCCCGCAATCGGATTACTGGGAACAGAATTTCGAATACAAACCGGTCGGCGTCATTGCGTCAAAAGGATCGGCGATCAGCTTGAGCGACTACAAACTCGTTTCCGCCGGGCCTGACGGCAGATTCGGGACCAAAGATGACATCGTCATGATTGACGGCGTGATCGTCGAATCAAATGACGACTCCGATGCGGCTGAGGCGCATCAGAGTCGAGCGCGACAATAGATGGTTCTCTGCGAGGATAGCCGCCCCGATTGACCGATTTTTGAATTCATCCCTGTTGTCACGCGGCCTCAAGTTGCTCTCACCCTATACGACTTGGGGCCGTTCTCATTGAGTTTGCCCCAACTGATCAAATTATCCCTATACCCCTATGCGCTTTAATCACAGCGTGTTCACCCGCGTGTTTTATCGTTTGTTGGGCCGTGACCCGGTGGCTGAATATTACAAATGGCTCTCTCAATTCGGCCGCGTCGCCGATGGACATATTCTGGACTTTCAACAGGACGAATCCGGCTTGACCATCTTTTATCGCTACAAGGTCGCGAACGTGGATTACGAAACTTCTCAGAGATTAACCGGCGAACAACTGTCTCGCAAAGACGCCTATTCGCCTGGCGCGCGCGTCTTCGTCCGGTTCGATCCTAAACAACCCGGCCTTTCGATTGTGCCTTGAGGAATGGGGGAGTGGGGAATGGGGAATGGGGAATGGGGAAAAGAACTGCTCCAGATTCCCCACTCCCCACTCCCTACTCCCTACTCCCTACTCTTACAATGTTTCAAAAAATCCTGATCGCCAATCGAGGTGAGATCGCGGTGCGGCTGATTCGCGCCTGCCGTGATCTGGGGGTTGCGCCGGTCGCCGTTTATTCCGAAGCCGACCGCCAGGCCTTGCACGTTCGGTTGGCTGACGAAGCCTATTTCATCGGTGAATCCCCAGCGGCGCAAAGCTATCTAGCCGGCGAAAAGATTATCGAGGCGGCGCTCAAATCGGGCGCGGAGGCGATTCACCCCGGCTACGGCTTCCTCTCGGAGCGCGAATGGTTCGCCCGCGCCGTTCGGCAGGCCGGGATCAAATTCATCGGCCCTTCCCCGGAATCAATCGAATTGATGGGCGACAAGACCAACGCCCGCGTGGCCGCCGTCAAGGCGGGCTCGCCAATCGTCCCCGGCTCGACCGAACCGCTGGCCGATGAAGCGGCGGCCATAAAGGTCGCCTCAGAGATCGGCTATCCGGTGATGCTCAAAGCTTCGGCGGGCGGCGGTGGAAAAGGCATGCGCGTCGTTCGTTCAAACGAAGAGATTGGCGCGGCATTCTCCATGGCCGCCGCCGAAGCCCAGTCCGCGTTCGGCGATCCTTCGGTCTATATCGAAAAATTCATCGAACGCCCGCGACACATCGAGATACAGATCCTGGCCGACGAATACGGCAATGTCATCCACTTGGGCGAACGCGAATGCTCCGTCCAGCGCCGCCACCAGAAGGTGATCGAAGAATGCCCGGCGAGTTTCAATGACCCCGACCTGCGCGCGCGAATGGGCGCGGCCGCAGTCAAGATCGCGCGCGCGGCCAACTACTATAGCGCAGGCACGATCGAATTCCTGGTCGACGCGCAGAGGAACTTCTATTTCCTGGAGATGAACACGCGGTTGCAGGTCGAACATCCAGTAACCGAACTGGTCACCGGCGTCGATATCGCGCGTGAACAGATTCGCATCGCCGCAGGCAGCAGGCTGACGATCAAACAGAAGGATGTGCGATGGAATGGCTCGGCGATCGAATGCCGCGTCTACGCCGAAGACCCCGATCAAAATTTTCTGCCGTCGCCTGGCAAAATTACCCGGTTGAGAGTCCCTTCCGGCCCCGGCGTGCGCGACGACAGCGGCGTTTACGAAGGGTGGGATGTCCCGATTTTTTACGATCCGATGATCTCGAAGCTTGTCGCCTGGGGCGCGACGCGAGACGAGGCTATTGCGAGAATGAAGCGCGCGTTAGGCGAATACCACGTCGGCGGCATCCGCACCACGATCCCATTCTTCCTCTCGGTTCTCGATGATGAAGAGTTCGCGCGGGGCGAGATCGACACTGGCTACATCTCCAGATTTCTCGAAAGACGAAAAGCCGGGGACGCGGCGCTAAATGGCGGGGGCGACGCGAGAGTCGCCGCCGCCATCGTCGCCGCAATCAATTTCACGAAGCAATCGAAAACGAAGCCGGCCGTCGCGCCAGCCGAACGAGCAAGCAAGTGGAAATTGGCTGGAAGAATCGCATCATTGAACGGTCGTCGGAGATGATGGTTGTAGTACTGCTTCAAGTGTTTGGAGCGCCGCCTTCAGGCGGAAGGGCCTGGTAGACAAGCCGCTTCCGCCTGAAGGCGGCGCTCCAAACGCCTTCACAAGGAGAAAGCCATGCGCGCCCTGCTTTTGATCATTACCTGTTGTCTCTTACTTACTCCCGCCGCTTCCGCGCAACAGCCGGCCGCGACGCCAAGCCAGCCACAGACTTCCGCGCAACCGTCCACTGTTCCGGCCACCGCTCCGGTTCCGGTTCCGGAACCGAGCGAGAAGGCGTTGTCCTATTATCGCACCGGTATCGTGTTGTGGGTCGTGAACGTCCTCTGGGGTTTGCTGATTCCTGCGCTGTTCCTATTCACGGGCTTTTCCGCGCGTATTCGTGATTGGGCGAAGCGCATCGGCAGATGGTGGTTCTTCGTCATCGGCCTCTACTTCGCCATCTTCATGATCATTAACTTCGTAATCGATTTTCCGCTGAGCTACTATCAAGGCTTTGTGCGCCAGCATGCTTACGGCCTGTCGAATCAGACGCTCGGCAAATGGTTCGGCGATGAGATCACAGGGTTGGTGATCGGGATCGTCGTCGGATTTCTGTTCCTGTGGATTCCCTATCTGCTGCTCAAAAAGAGTCCGCGCCGGTGGTGGCTTTATACCGGGCTGCTGGCGATTCCCTTCCTGACTCTCTCGATCCTGGTCACCCCCATCTGGATCGAGCCGCTCTTCAACAAATTCGGTCCGATGAAGAACAAGGAGCTTGAGGCGAAGATTCTTCAGCTCGCCGAGCGGGCCGGCATCGAAGGCGGCCGCGTTTACGAGGTCGCGAAGAGCGAAGATACGAAAACTGTCAACGCCTACGTCACCGGCTTAGGCGCCACCAAGCGCATAGTTTTGTGGGACACGATCATCGCTAAACTCGACGAAGACGAATTGCTCTTCGTGATGGGGCACGAGATGGGACATTACGTCCTGGGCCACGTCTGGAAGACTATTCTCTTTCTTTCGCTGTTGATCATCGCCACACTCTACGCGATTCATCGAACCGCCGGATGGTTGATCAATAAATTCCACCGACGCTTCGGATTCACGGAGTTGTCG
Organism: Blastocatellia bacterium; assembly: GCA_035714085.1. Classification (GTDB taxonomy): domain Bacteria; phylum Acidobacteriota; class Blastocatellia; order RBC074; family RBC074; genus JAJVID01. Next base: position 28,400 of record DASTMP010000359.1, on the reverse strand, counting down.
GACATAGCGTCATTGCCGTTGATCATCCTGCTCTTCAGCGCCTATTTCCTGATCGTCGGGCCAATCGCTCTTGCCTTCTCGCGTCACACCGAACACGAGGCCGACCGGTTCGGCCTCGAGATCACACGGAACAATCGCGCGGCGGCGACGGCTTTCGTCAAATTGCAACAGGAGAACCTGGGCGTCCCGCGCCCGAACATCCTGGTCAAACTGTGGCAAGCTAGCCACCCGCCGCTCGGCGAGCGCATAGACTTCGCCAACGAATACCGTCCCTGGGAGAGAGGCGAGCCGTTGCGGTATGGCAATTTGTTCAAATGAAAATCGAACTCGAAATTAACGGGCAATTGATCGAAGGCGCCTTCACTTTGGCCGATGGCTCGGCTCGATTGACCTTTGGCGGCGCGACGCGGGAAGCGCAGGTCAGCGAGCCTGAGCCGGGAATATTCACCGTCATCATCGACGACCGCGTCTACCGCTGCGCCCTGGAAGAATCGCCGGGCGGCGCAATCGAAGTGATCGTCAACGGCGAACGAATTCCCGTCGCCGCGCGCGATAAAAAACATCTGCGCGGGCAGGCCGGCGCCGGCGCCGGCGCCAGCGGACAGGTCAAACTCTCGTCGCCGATGCCCGGCAAAGTGGTCCGGGTGCTGCTCAGCGCCGGAGATGAAGTGGCCGCTCGCCAGGGCGTGCTGGTTGTCGAAGCAATGAAGATGCAAAATGAAGTGCAATCCCCGAAGGCGGGCAAGATCGCAGAGATCAATGTCTCCGAGGGGCAGACGGTAAACGCTGGAGAGGTGCTGGCTGTTATTGAGTGAGTAGTCATCGGGGCAGCTGAAAGTAAGACAGACTAAAGTCTGTCCTACTTTCGGCCCCACGTGTTCTGATTTAGCGACTTCCCAATCGAAGGACAACTCCTGTGGAAATACGCGACTGCAATTGCCCTCCGCCCCGCCCAAAATTGGTATATATCAGGTCGTACTGAAATATTCTGAGAGCGAGCTTCTCTCTCAGCTTTACATCTATCCCGCCGCCGCCGGGCACAAATGCGAAACTTGAATCGTAACGCCCTATTTCCGGGCCAAAGATATCGCCGTCCGTGTTGATGTAGGAGAATCCGTACAATGATTGAACAAACCACGTGATTTTCTTGCCATGGCGCGCAAAACGCGGCCCAATCAAGAACGTAGTCGTACTCAAGCCTGTTCCGGCTGACTCTCCGTAAGTTTTGCTGACATCAGTGACGAACCCGAGAAGTTTTGTATTCAGGGTGATGTCCGCATGGAATCCATGCGTGTTCGCCCCGTCAGCCAGAAAATCCGGGGAGACTCTGCTGTATGAATAACCTCCGAACCATTCCACGACGGGGGCGTCCTGGGCGCTCGCGTATGTCGAGAGGGCGGTCAGAACTAGAAGGCAAACAAATATTCGTTTCATAGGTTCCTCAAGTATGGATATTCAATTGCGATTGCGCATGGGAAGCCTCGGTCTTGAAGGTTGATTGATTGATGACCTTAAGCGGTCATCGTTCCGGGCGCGCTTCTGAAGCAGCCGGCGCCGAAGGGCGAAGCGCTCGATAGCCGTCTCTCGTTTTGATGTCGACTCTGCCTACTTTCGCTTTCCCTTGGGGGCTTAGTTCCAGGCTGATGCGTCTGAACCTGCCGTCGAAATTGGAGTTCTCAGGATAGTATCCAATCGTATAACTGGAGCGAATCAGGCTAGTCAGTTTGATGAGCATTTCGCCGCTCTCTTTCTGATCCCCAATAATGACCGAGCCGCCTGTCTGCTTTGCGAACTCTTCGATTGTGCCACCGGCGCGGCGCTTCTTGTCTGGCCGTCTTACCCCGAAGAGGGAGCCGGATGAATATCCGTCTTCCGGACGGTATTTATCAAAAGTTTGATACAGACCGTAGACTGTAGCTCCGGTCTTCTCAAGCAGTTCTCTAACTTCGGCTGCAGTGTGTAAGTGCGTTTCATTTACCAATTGAGGAGTGTTAATGATGATTATAACTCTGCGCCGCTCAGGTGAAGCGGCTTTTTCAAGATACCGCGCAGCTTGATAAATGGCTTCCCCAGGACGAGGCAGTTCATCCAAATTGTCCGTGCGCCCTGCCTGATAGGAGGCGTTTATCAATCTGTTTCTGTCTTCAAGGTGATAAGAAATAACACCCAAATCCCGCGTCAGTGGCTGCACGAGGGCAACGCGAGAGTACCAAACCATCAGCGCGATTTCGGCGTCATCGCCCAACTGTCGCAGAGCCCCTCGACTACGCGGAAACGAGGATATGAGGCCAAGAACTTCTTTGCAAGGCGTTTTCCCATCAACGAGAATAACGACAGAAAGTGGCTGATCTTCCTTGATCAGGCTGATCTGTTGCCGTTTGCCATCTTCGCGCAACAGGAAATCGTCAATTTCCATCCCCTTCACTGGCGTTCCATCACTGCGGCTCGTAATCTGAGCCCAAGTCACGACGAGATCTGTGTTGATAGTTACAGAATTCCTCGGACGATCTGGTTGCTGCGCCAGAATCGGATCACCTGCGGCAAGCGACAGAGCCAATAATAGGCAGATTGTACATGTCATGGGCGAGAAGTGGTTCATAACAATCGCCTTTCATATTGTTATTCGATTACCTGCTAATGCGCATACTCTTTTCTGGCATAGTAACCCTGTCGGGCGCGGGCGATCAATTTTCTCTTGCTATTGTCGTTGATAATGACTTTAACTGACCGGAAAGTTCCGTCGCGTTTATCGTTGGTCGGATAATAACTGAGCACATATTGGGCCCCGAGATCGTTTACGACTTGAGCGGCGACGGCGCGAATTTCGCCGGCGTTCTTCGGAAAGAGGGCACGGCCACCTGAGCCGCTGGCGAGGCGGAGAAGCAAATCTTTATCCTTCTTCGTCGAAGATTTGTAATAGGGATTTTTACCAAGAATCCCTACAAAATAGGCCTGAACTCCGTTTTGATTGATCGCTTCGATTGCCTCTTTCTCTTTAACCGGATTGTCTTTAAGTTCCTGACCATCAGTGAATACAACCAGGACCTTGCGGCGATTCTTCGCCTTCTCCTTAGCGTAATCCGCAGTAGCGATTATGGCGTCGAACAATGAATTGTTGCCGCTGGAATAGAGTTCTCCTATTGCAACTTCGAGTTTGCGCCTGTCAAAAGTAAAGTCCTGCACGAGTTCAGGCTCGTCTCTGAATTGCGCGACAAATGCCTCATCGCCAGGTCTTATTCGCCTGACGAGATCGAACGCCGAATCGCACAGCATCGGCAGTATAGCTATCATACTGCCGGAAGTGTCGATAACTAATCCAAAACTGACAGGCGCGTCGTCCCGGCTGATTTGGGCGATTTCCTGTTTGACGTCGTCTTCAAAGACAGTAAAGTCCTCTTTGTTGAACAGATTAAAAACCGGTTGATTATTCTGATCTGTTACATGTACGTCGATAATAACCAGATCAGTGTTGATAGTTATAGAACCCCTTTGGCGATCTGATCGCTGCGCCCGAATTGGACCGCCCGCGGCAAACAAGAGAGCCAATAACAGGCCGATCGTAAATGTCATGAGCGAAGCGTTTTTCATAACAACCATCTACTGATCCATAGCAGTTATCGTCCCTGGCGCGCTTCCGAAGCGGCAGGCGCCGAAGGGCGAAGCGCTCGATAGCCGTCTCTCGTTTTGATGTCGACTCTGCCTACTTTCGCCTTCCCTTGAGAGCTTAGCTCAAGGCTGATGCGCCGGAATCTGCCGTCGAAGTCAGAGTTTGCGGGGTAGTAACCAATCGTATAACTGGAACGAATCAGACCGGCTAGTTTGATAAGCATTTCGTCGCCCTCCTCCGGGGCTCCCTTCAGAATGGAGCCGCCCGTCTGCTCGACAAACTCTTCTATTGTGCCGCCAGCGCGTCGCCTCTTCTCTACTCCCAGCAATTTAGAACGCAGACCGAGGCCAGGTGAAAATCCGTTATCTTGATACAACCCGTAAACGGTGGCTCCGGTCCTTTCAAGCGCCTCCTTCACTTCAGCGGCAGTGTGCAGGTGTGTTTCATTAGTCCAATCAGGATAGGCTAGGACGATGATGACTTTACGTCGCCCAGGCCCCGCAGTTTGTTCAAGATACTGCGCGGCCTGGAAGATCGCCTCTCCGGGGCGCGGAAGAAAACGATCCCCGTTGGGAAAGAACTGAGGCTGCTTGCGCGCGAGCGCGGTCAGAAAGAATGTTCTGTCTTTAAGCTGATCCGCAATAACCTTGTGGTCCATTGTCAACGGCTGTGTGAGAACGACATCGCCCTCCCAGGCCATTAACGCAACCTCGGCGTCGGCGCCAAGTTGACTCAACGCCTCAGAGCTTCGTCGAAATGACCATTTTGGAGAGAAAGTCCCACAATACCCTCCCTTAACGAGAATAACGGCAGAAAGCGGCTGTCCTTCCTTAATCAGGCTGATCTGTTGCTGTTTGCCATCTTCACGCAACGCGAAATCGCCTATCTCCAAACCCTTCACAACCTTTCCATCTTTACTGCCAAAAATCTGAGCCCAGGTGACGACGAGATCGGTGTTGATGGTAAAAGGACTTCTCTGACGTTCTGTTTGTTGCGCCCGAATTGGACCGCCCGCGGCAAACAAGAGAGCCAATAATAACGCGACTGTAATTCTCTTGAGTGAAACATTATCCATAACAATCATCACTTACATGATATTTGGTTGTTCAGTTACATATATTCTCATCTCCTGGCAATTTCTGCCAGGAGATGAGAATAGTGGCGGTTGTTATTTTGCGTCAGTTGCACGCCGCTGGATCACCGTTAGGACCGTTTGGGCAACTAACTTTACCAGAACAATCTGGCACTGTAAGGAAACAACCAGTCGCCGCGGACCCGCACGCCGCAGTCGCGGCGACAAAGGTGTTCCTGGCGGCGGCCTTGCAATTGTCGCATTGTTGTTGATTAAACATCGGGCTCGACGGATTGCAGAAAGCCTGATTGGAGCAGTTCAGAAGGCCATTCTGATAAGCGGAATAGGCTGCAATTTCACATGCCGTAGCCGCTGCGCCGCATATTATTTCCCTATTGAGCTTATCCCTCTTACATGGCCTGCAGGTCTCTGTGCATTTCGGCTGGGGTGGATTGCCTTGTTCTTCGGCTACGGTATACCCGAGATAGATCAACTCAACGCCGACACAGATCGCAGGAAACGGTGGCCATTGGTTGCTATCATCATAGGGTAAATAACTATACGCACTGAAGCCGTAGGCGTCATACCAAACGCCGCAGACATAGGGAAAGACGATCCGAAGAATCGAATCGGTGTACTGGTCATACACACTGCCTGCCACAACCTGGGTTGAGGTGAAGTTAAAAGTCGAAGGGAAGTTTTCCGAAGCCTGTTGATCAATGATCACGCCATCTCGTTCTAAAGTACTGACGTTGACAGCGTCATACCATTGAGCTATACCATAAGTCATTCCCGTTCCTGAGTACCCGGCCATCACACTACTGGGGTCCGACGTATCGCCGAACTGTTCGATGTGTGATACGCTATAAACATATTCTTGCGCGCGAGCCGTTTGGCTGAACGCCAGGAATGCGAAGAACAGCATAAATAGACAAAATGCTCTTTTCATTTTGACCTCCCGAGATTTTTAATCAGTTGTTGGATACGCGGATCGGTGCGCGGGTCGAAATTGCGCTGCGCAGGACCGGGCGTCAGAGTTTTGAAATTCGGCGCAATCTGCTTCTTTACGAACTGGTCTAAATCAGCAGACCGTACCGGCCCAAATTCGCTGCGCAATTTTGTAACCCCGGCCATAATCATTGCGTCGCGCTCTTTTTGCATTGATTTCAACTGCTCGGGAACTTCAGGATTGGACTGTCCAGGTTGGACTTTACCGTCGGGCCCTTGCGCTCTGATCGCAGCGATGACCGTTTTCGCCCTCTCGTCCTGAGCCGTGACTTTGTCGTAAGTTTCCTGCGCTATCTGATTCAGAATTTGCGCCTCTTTGTCGCTGAGATTGGCGAAAGTTTTGTAGCGCGAACGAAAGGCCGATCCGTCCTGCCCCTGTTTCTCGACCTCATCCGCTTTCTTATTGAGCAAAACGTTGTGATGGAACATGTGCCAGTACATCAAATGTTCCGGTATCGCCCGCGATTGCTGCGCAGGATTATCTTTAGCTTTGGCGCCGAGTTTGGGTTTTGTTTCACGATTGGCCGCCCAGGCGACGACGAGCGAGACAGCCAGCGCGGACAGCACCGCAAGGCTGATGACAACAAGTTTTCTTCGCATAGAATCTCCTTTAAGAAAGTTATTGACCTTGGAGTCGCGGTTTGGCCGACAGCCTGCGGGAGGCCACGGCGCATTTGAGTGAACGCCCGTCTTATATCCCGATAGAGTTGGAGCGGCATTGATCTAGATCAAGATTTCGATAAAAATTTTCGCGCACGGAGGTATCGCCATGTCGAAGAGGCAATATTTGTTGATGATTTTCTGGGCATTGGCCGGCGCGGCGGCCAATGCCCAGTACACCGGCGCGATCAAAGGCCAGGTAATGGACCCGCACGGGGCCTTTGTGGCCGGCGCTACGCTGACGCTGACCGGCACGGAAATGCCGGGACGGAAAACTGTTGTTTCAAACGAGACGGGCGGCTACATATTTCTCGGATTGCCTCCGGGCGTCTATCAACTGGAAGTCGCGCAGCCGGGGTTTCAGGCCTTCACGCAGCCGGGGATCATTCTACGCGCCGGATCGACTCTGGTTTTGGACCTGAGGCTGACAGTGGCGGGAATGGCCCAAACGATTGATGTCACGGCGCGGGGCGGTGGCAAAGAGATCCCGATTATTGACATCAGTAACCCGGAGCAAAGGTTCAATGTCAGCGGTGAATTCATCAACCGGCTCCCGCTCAGTTCACGGCAAAATTGGGAAAGCGTCTGGTTTCTCATACCTGGCGCTGTAACAATCGGGAATAGCGGGCCGGACGGAGTCAATTTCGATCCGCGGATTCATGGCGCGTCCGAGCGCTCCAATGTATACAAGCTGGACGGCTTCGAGATCGGCAACGCGTTTACCAATCAGGGTTGGACGACCCAATTCAGCGTCGAGGCGATTCAAGACGTGCAGATCAAGACCTCCGGACCTGACGCTTCCACATCCCTTGGGCAAGGCGGCTATGTCAACATCATCACAAGGTCAGGCGGCAATAAATTTCATGGGTCGGCCTCATTCTTTTCCCAGCCGCGCAGCTTCAATGGTAACAATGTTCCGGGAGGCGTTCCGCTAGATCAGGAGCTTCATCAGCCCGATCTTGCGCTCGGAGGCCCGCTGATCAAGGACAAGACATGGTTTTTCGTCTCCTATCGCCGCACATTCCTCAATCAGGGCGTGACGCGCGCGCCGGAGGCGTTGCAGGTCTTCGCCGACAACGGATTCGAGCGTCCGAACTATGACCTTCAGGAACGCGACCATCGTTTCCTGGGCAAACTCACTCACAAGCTCACGAATAACAACATACTGACTTTCAACTACCTAAATGACGGGGGATTGACGTTGAACGCTAATTCGCCCGACCTGGGAACACGAGAGACGACAGTCAACCTCCACAATGGCGGACCGGCTTATCAAATCGCCTGGGTCTCGACGCTTACGCCCCGACTGCTTCTCAACATGCAGTATGGTTACCGCGCCATCTCGGGCGATGTCGGTCTGAACGGCGGCGACAAGCCGACGATCAACCGATACGCTGACACGACGATCAGCGCGGGCAATCTCGCCGGGCAAACTTTGATCCTGCAATACGGCAATCGCGCGGGCGCGGCCATCGGCTTGAAGGATGTGCGCGATCATCACGAATTGACCGGCGATCTTTCGTACGCCAAAGAGGGATGGCGTGGGCAGCACATTTTCCAGTCGGGTTTACAGTGGAAACCGCGCAGCAGGATCGAGAGCGAAACGTTATACCCCGGCGACGGCCACGTCTTCGACGATGAGGTAAGAAGAGCTATAGACGGAGAGGCCGCGGTTGTCACTTTTCATCGGCAATTCCGCGCTCCCACGCGATTTCCTGCGATTGCGGGAGTGACGACACTGTTCGGCTTTTACTTTCAGGACAAGTGGTCTCCGCATCAACGGCTGACGTTAAACCTCGGCGCGCGGTTCGACCGGCAAACCAGCCACGACGCTTTTGAGATCGAGCGCCTCGATTCATGGTCGGTGGACCCGCGAGTGGGCGCATCCTACAGCTTGACGAAAAGTGGCCGCGACGTCGTGCGCGTCTCGTGGGCGCGCATTCACGACATCATATATAACCAGGCCGCGCCCAGCTTCGGCAGTCGCGCGCCGGAAATCCGCGATGAATGGGACAATGACTTGGACGGCGTCTTTGAAACTGTGCGCGTAACCCCGGCGGTCGGTTTGGCGAGCGCGCCGCAGGTTGGCGCCCGTCTGGTCGATCCCAGCCTTCACGCGCCTTACGCGGATGAATTCCACATCGGATATACTCGGCAACTCCCCCGCCAATTCGTCTTCGACTTTGCATACGTCAATCGCAAATATCAGGAGGCCATCGGGACGCTCGACAACAATATCATTTACGAAGACAGCCTGTTTCGCGGATACAGGGACCCTGCCTTCGATGCGATCCTTCTGACTACCAACCTGATCGACTCTTTCCAGCGGTACCAGTCGCTGGAATTCAGCCTGATTCGCAATATCGGCTCCCGCCTGCAGGCCTTCTGCAGCTACACCTACCAGCGACAGGTCGAAAAGGGCGATTTCAAGTACGACGACGTCTCCGGTTATTTAAATCCTCGCGAGTGGTTTGAGAATGACAAGCTCGCAAGGCCGCACATCTTGCGAGTTAATGGGAGCTACTACCTGCCGTTCCGATTTACGCTGGCCATGATCTTCTCATTGCAATCCGGCGATTACAGCGGGCCGATCGTTAAAGATTTGGATGCGGACGATCCGGAAGTAGGCGCGCACGGGCCGAGAACTCTCACTTTGCCCAATGGCCGGGTTGTGAATAATCCGCTCTTCACCACGCGTCGCCTGGCTGGGCCCCGCGGCGAAGGGCAGCTTCAACCAGGATCAGTCCCCAGACTGAATCTGCGTTTCGGCAAGGAGTTCCGCTTCAAGGAACATCACACGCTCGAAGCCAACGTCGACTTCTTCAACATCACAAACGACGCCACACCGCTCTTTTTCCGCGCCGGGGCGAATAACATCTCCTCGGAGATCTTTGGCCAGTTTCAATCAACAGTTCAATCACCGCGCGGCGCTCAGCTTTCAATCAGGTACCGGTTCTAGAATATTCCGCCGCCGCTGAGCCATAGAGCCACAGAGACGGAGAGATAGAGGAATCGAGAGATCGAGAGAAAAGCGTCTTTCCGTCTCTACATCTCAGTGGCTCCGCGGCTAAACCCGCACATCGCACCGCTCAAAGCTAAGGGCTCCCACGATCATCAAAATAATCATTTCGGCGATCAGAATGGAGAGTGGCAAGGCGGCCGCCGCCAGCCGCACGGATAAAGAAGACGACGGCGCCTGTAAAGGGCGTAATTGAAGCCGGTCGTCCGGATCAGCCGCGTTCAGCCAGGGCTTTTGGCGGGAGCGCAGATCGAAGCCTTTAGGAATGAACTCTTGCTGTCTGTACTGTTCGACCGCCGCAAGGAACTCGTCATAACTTTCCAGTCCTGTGCCGCAGATACTGCCCAGAACCTCTCTGAAAGCCGCGTAAGGCGAGAACAACGAAATCCGCCTGGCGAAAACCTGTTGATCACGGACCTGGCCTTTCCGCTCCTGGACCATACGTCCGATTTCTTCATTCCTTCTTTCTATCCATCCGCGCCTGATTTCCAGGTATCGCCGCCAGGCGGCTTCGACCCCGACCTGTTGGGCTTTCAGATCGGAGGCGGTTTTTCGATGGTCGGCGAGTTCTTCCTGGATCAACTCCTTTTCTTTAATGACCATATCACGCTGCGCCGCCTCCGGCGGGGGAACTGTTTTGAACGAAGAAGCTATGTATGGTCCGAAGGTCGGCCATATCAGGATTGTTACTATCCAGATAGAGGCGCACACAAAGAGAGAGACTGACGAGCGCCTGACCGACGCAGAAACCGCGACTCCGAGAGCGGCGGTCGCCATCAACACCGTGAACGCCACCAGCGTGAGCGCGGCGAGCGCGCTCAAGTTGGCGGCGGACATGTCAACCGTTCCTCCGCTGAATGCCGTCACCACGGCCGTGTATAGCGATACCACGTATATGAGAATGAAGGTTACGGGCAGGACAACGCCTGTCAGCTTGGCGGCCAGAACCGTGCGCCTCTGAACGGGACCGGCTAGGATGAGCTTAAGCGAGCCTTGCTCTCTATCTCCGGCGATAGTGTCATGAGCCAACTGAATGGTCAGCAGCGTCATCAATACGCCGATAATGAAGCCGAGATCGATTTTTGGAAAAAGCCAGTCCAGGGGCGCGAGGTCTCCGCTTGGCGTGTTGGTAGTGGCCGAATCATTCCACACCCTGAACTCGTCAGTGAGACGATCGTATGCTCCGTTGAAGAATGGCGCCAGTTGGGGGAAGGGCCGGATGAAGACGATAGTCTGACTGTTGTCTTCGGTCTGACGAATGCTTTGTCGAACAGTATAATCTTCGACTACATGTTGATAGTAGCGCGCCTGGATGTAGCCGCTTAGCGGAACCAGAATCGTCAGCGCGACCAGCGCGGATAGCAGAGTGGGACTGGCGCCGGTTTCTTGAAGTTCTCGGCGAAGGATGGTTCGGAACATAGCCTATCTCACGTCATATCGCTCGAACCGCCAGCAGGCCGCCAGTCCAAAGAATACCGCCCAGGCGAACAGAGAGGAAATGGAGATAACGGACGAACGGAGGCCGGCGCCGAGCGATTCCACGCGCCGCCGCCTGTCAGCAATCGTTTCGCGGGCTTCTTGCATAAGTTTACTCCCTTCCTCGCGGGAGAGAAATATGGTCCGCTTAAGCGTATCGACCATTACATCCTGGTCGGAGCGGAATAAATCCAGATACGAGTTATAGGCGTCCACGCCCGTGCCGGCGATGTCGCTCGCCCCAAAGGTCAGGGCGCCGGCCGGCGATAAAGAGGCGAAGAGCCTTGCCAGGCGGTTCTGGTTCTTTTTGCTTGCAAGATAATCGTCCGTCGCCTCGCGCTCGATCTCATAGAGCCGAGGCATATTCTGTACGGAGAGGGGCCGGGAAGGCGATAGCCGGGCCGCCGTGTTGGATTCGGACTCTTGCTGGAGAACCCGCTGCCGCGCCTCGCGCAGGCGCGCATTGAACTGGTTGTAGGACGGAGTCGGAGTGAGCAGCTTGGCCATCAGCACGGACGCGTTGGGTAATATCAGCACCATCGTCGCCCAGGCGCCCAAGGCCGTCGTGACCGCGACTTTGGTACGGCCTGTGATAGTTGAGATGAAGATCCCGATACATACAAAAACGACGCCATAGAGAGCCCCCAGGCCGAAGATCAGCAATGCGTGGAACAGATCCTCCCGGCCGCTTGGCAATCCGTGCGCAAGGCGGAGATAAATGATTTCGACGGAGTAGGCAACGGCAAAAGGCGCCAGCAGGCTGATCGAGGCTGCGAGCGATTTGGATAGAAGCAGTTCCCAGCGGCGAAACGGCTGGGACAGCATTGCCCTGAGCGTTCCGGCCTCTTTTTCGCGAGTCATCTCGTCGAGCGAAAACATCAACGCGAATAACGAGACCAGCAGCTTTATGACGAAAGAAGTGTCGGGGATATCGAATATAGCGCTTGTGGCCGGCTCGTCCTGTCTTGCCCAGAAAATTATTTGGCTGCTAATAACGACTCCGCGATCCATCTCACCGTCCATCCCCTTGACCATCGCAGAAAACGGACGGGGCCGCTGGATTGGAGGGGAGTGGCTAGCGCCAGCCCCGTGAGAAAAGGCGCCGTCGGTGAGATCATAACTGACTCTGCCGCCTACAATAGAATCGCGCTGGCTATCCTGATTAATGGACCAGTTATTCAACCTGTTCCGGTAATCGAGGGCCAGCGCGTGAGCGGAAAGAAGCAACAACAGAGTCATAGCTACAAGCGCGACAGGAATCTTGAGATTACTGACGTTTGCCACAATCTCTTTCCTGGCGATGAGCCAGATTCGAGTTCGCCCAGACTCCATCGCTCGTTCCCCCAAGAAACGAATGTTCGAGACCGATATTGACATCTGCGATTAGCGTTCAGATTGAGATGAATCAGCGCATATAAAATTCGAAATATCGCAGAAGCATGGCGCAATACAATCATTAGTTATCAGGCAAGGCGAGCCGGCGCAATAATCGGCGCCGGCAATGAGCGCCAGTATCGAATTATGCGCGGTTAATATCGCCAAAACCAGCCAGGCGATCTGCAACGGCCTCAATATATTCTTTTTCATTGTCATCTCCTTTATGTTTTTTCTGTTATCGTCAGTTTCCGTGATGGTCATTTCCCGATTACAAGGCGCCGCCGGCCTATGGCAACCGGACATTCAACGCCAGCTCGACATCCTGTTTATCTTCTCCCCGCAGTAGCCCCGTCCACACCTTCTCAACTTTGCCGCCGGCGTCGATGAGGATGATCTGGGGTGTCAGCGCCAGGTTGTACTCGACTCTGCGCTTCGGATCGATTTCAGTAAGAATGGGAATCTGATTAATTCCGCGCCGGTCCGCATAGTCTTTGAAGCCTTCGGATCGCAGCGAAACTGCGGCGATCCGGAATGACTGCCGGTCGAGTCCATTTATAATCGCCTCCCAATTCGGCATGTTCTCTTCGCATGCGTGGCATCGGGGCGCCAGAACAAGTAGAACCGTTTTCCGCGAATCTTGCCCGTAACCAATGCTATACCTGTTACCATTACCGTCGAGTCCTTCCAGCGGCGGAAGCGCCGTCCCGGGTTTGACTTCCAATGCGCGATCCGGCCTCGCGGCCAGAACCTTGAGCTTCTTATTTTGTTGAACCAGTAAGACATTCACGAGCAATAACATGGCCCCAAAAACAAACAGCAGCAGCCCCGCTGCTTTGTTCTTCGCTTGATACACTACGGGTGAACTCTCCATATCTGTCTCCTTTCTGTTGTGTGATTACTCAACTGAGCCGTTGATCATCATTTCGGAGGCGGCGGACAAAAAAATACCGGACAGAAAAATAAGAGACGCTATTTTTCTATTACCTATTTTTCTGTTACCTATTTTTTGTCCGGCGCCCCTGAGTAGCCGAAACACGGCGCGCGGCTTAAGCGCCGTCATCCAGGCTATATAGTTTGCGAACGTCGGAGACGATCAGACAGCCATCTTCCTCGCGCAATATTCCCTCCTGTTTGATCTGTTGTAAGACGCGGCTTAAGTGTTCGGGTCTGACGCCGATCAACTGGGCGATCTCCCAATGCTTCAACGGCAGTCTGATCTTCATCGAGATTTGCTTCTCATGGGCGGGTATCGACGAGAGGAATTGCGACAACAGTCTCTCGAAACGTTGTCTGGCCGACAGATATCTGAGCGCGGCCAGCCGGCTCGCCTGCCGGTGGACCTCAAGGCTGTGAACCTCCTGGAGGCGCCAGCAGAATTGCTCGTCGGTTTTCGCGAGGCGAACAAAAACATCCGCCGGGATGCGGTTTAAAGCGCAACTCGTGACCGTAATGGCGGTAAACGGATATGGCTGATGAACGATCACCGAAGCGGCTCCCGGCAAGGAACCTTGTGATTGCAGGCCGACAGCCAATTCCTGCCCACTCTCGCTCAGATGTATGAGTTTGACCAGGCCCCGCTCAATATAGAATACATCCTGCGGCGGGGCGCCCTGAAGAAACAGGGGAGTGGAAGGGGGAAACTCACGCGATGAAGTTGATTGCGCGCTCCATCGCCCGTGAGAGGATAGGCGGGTTCCGTTTATGCCGCGATTTATCTCAGTTCCCGTTCCGGGTCTCCCATGTGTTCTTATCCCCATTGTTGTCACCTCAAAGTTCTGTAGACATTGCGCATATAATCGAGGTAAAGCGCTTGCAAGTCATCGTGTTCGAGCTCTTCGCGCGTGCGCTCCAGGACTTTCCGACCTTCTTTTATTATGCCGACCCGGTCGGCGATCTCTCTGACGCCGAATATGTCTTGCGTCGTGATCAGAATCGCCTTGCATTGGAGGCGCAGTTGATCAATTGTTTCCATCAGTTCTTCGCTCGCCTTCGGGTCAAGCCCGGAAGTCGGCTCATCGAGCAATATCGCGGGCGTGTCTTTCAACATTGCTATCGCCATACTCACCTTCCGCCGCATGCCATTCGAAAATGACCGCATCATCTGTTCGAAAGCGTTCTCGCGCAACCCCACCTCGCGTAAGACCGCGTAATATTCAGCCTTGCTCAATCCCGTTTTGCCGCCGAGCCTGACGAAAAAATCCAGGTTCTGCCGGGCGGTAAAATGATCGTAAAGCATGATGTCTTCTGAACAATATGAGACATACTTCTTCGCCTCGAGCGGGCTCTCAGCCACCTCGATGCCGTTGATCAACGCCCGCCCGGATGTGGGCTTTAGGAAGTCAAGGAACAGGTCTATCACCGTCGTCTTACCCGCGCCGCTAGCGCCGAGCAGGCAATACACCTCGCCCTTTTTGACGTTGAAATTAATGGAGTCCAGGGCGAGCGTCTCGTTGTCAAAACGCTTTGTCAGATTCTCTGCTGTGATCATTGGTATGTCGGCGCTTCCATACTCCCGCAATAGTGGCCTGTCGCCGTCGTTCGATCATCGAATACGCAACATGCGTTCCATAAGATCCGCCGCCGTTACTGTTGCGAAAGCAGGTAATTACGGGCAACCAGCCGGTTCGAGGTGGGAAATCCTTTACACACTCTGAGTCAGCCGTTACACAGTCATTGGGTGGGATCAGGGTAAAATCATTCCCGTTCCTCCGTATTTTCATCTAGGAATCCGTACTGGCGCATTTTGTTGAACAGGGTCTTGCGACTTATGCCAAGGGATTCGGCCGTGGCTGTGCGATTACCAGCCATCTTGGCGAGCCGCGAGGAGATGATAGTCTTCTCCAGCCTCTCTATCACATCTTTGACGACATCGGCGAGAGCCATGTTACTGATATCAGGGGTTTCAATCGCTGTTAGCTCTTCCGCGTCCGACTGGGCCACGGCGACAGCGCCGCGCAGGCGCGGAGGCAGGTCTTGCGCGCTGACCACACTGTTTTCGCACGTGATAATTGCGCCGCAAATTACATTTTCAAGCTCACGGACGTTGCCGGGCCAATCGTACAACTCAAGGAGCCGTCGCGCTTCAGGCGTTATAGATTTCACCCCCAGTCGAAGCTCACGGTTGAATCGCTCGAACATGTGATCGATGATGAGAGGAATGTCCTCGCGGCGATCGCGCAGGCTCGGCATCGTGATCTTGACGACATTCAACCTCCAGTAGAGGTCCTTACGGAATTTGCCGGACTCGACTGCCTTTTGAAGGTCTACATTCGTGGCGGCGATGACGCGCACGTCTATTTTGATCGGCGACCGGCCGCCGATCTTGACCACCTCGCGGTCTTGCAGAACTCGCAGTAATTTCACCTGAGCTTCGAGCGGGAGTTCACCCACCTCATCGAGAAAGAGGGTTCCCCCCTGCGCCTGCTCAAACCGTCCTGCACGCGCCTCGCGGGCGTCCGTGAAGGCGCCCCGTTCATGGCCAAAGAACTCAGCCTCGACAAGCGCTTGTGGTATGGCCCCACAGTTGACGGCCACAAATGGCTTGATCGAGCGATTGCTGCGGCGATGGATCGCGCGGGCGACCAGTTCCTTACCCGTTCCTGACTCTCCCTCGACCAACACAGTGGCGTCGACCGAGGCGACTTTCGCCATGGTATTGAAGACGGCCTGCAGTTTCGGACTGATTCCGATTATTTCATTGAATCCATAGCGGCTCGACAATTCATCGCGAAGTTCCTCCACCTCGCGCGACAGGCTGCGTATTTCGAGCGCCCGGTTGATAATCAGCAGGAGTTCATCATTATCGAACGGCTTGGCAAGATAATCGAAAGCGCCGGATTTCATCGCCTCGACGGCGGAGCGAATCGTGCCGTAGGCGGTCATCATGACGCAGTAGAGTTTGCCTTGAATTTTAAGCAATGCGTGAAGCGCCGCCAAGCCGTCCATGCCGGGCATATTTATGTCCAGCAATGCGACGTCGGGCCGAAACTTCTCGGCGACGGCCAGCGCTTGCTCCCCGGACTCAGCCTCCACCACTTCGAAGCCGTTATCCGAGAGCAGAACTGAAAGTATTCGCCTTATCTGCGGTTCGTCATCGACGATGAGTATTCTTGGCATATCTCCTCCGCGAAGCGCTTAATGGTTACTATCTGGTAAGCGGAAGTCGTACATTAACCGTGGCGCCCTCGTTTGTCTGACTGCTGATCTCTAAATCGCCGTCGTGTTGTTTGACGATGGCATAACAGGTTGGAAGCCCGAGGCCAGTACCGCCGGGCTTAGTGGTGAAAAAGGGGTCGAAAACCCTATCCAGGATTTCGGGAGGGATGCCACATCCAGTGTCGCTAATCGATATGACAGCCCATTCCCTCTCTCCCGGCAACCCGAGAGCCTGTGACCTTACGCTCAAATCGATTTGCAGACGCCCCCCATTCGGCATCGCCTGCATTGCGTTCATCACCAGATTGAGCGTCAGTTGCTTTAGTTGCGCCGCGTCCGCCATGACATACACCTCTTGCGGCGGCGACGCCCATAAAATTTCGATCGCCTGCTCTTGCGCCTGCGCTCGTATGAGCAACAGCGACTGCCCGATCAAATGCGCAAGAGAAATCTTGCTGGGGGTATATTCTGCGCGGCGCGTCAGACTGAGCAACCCGTCGACAATGCGGTCGATCCGATCGACTTCTGCGATTACCCCGTGGACCAGTTCCCGCTTAGGGTTGCGGTCGTCGAACTCACGCAGCAGGTATTGTACGGTGGAACGAATTGCGGTCATCGGGTTGCGAATTTCATGCGCGACCGACGCCGCCAGTTCTCCCACGGTCGCAAGCCGTTCCGCACGGTAAAGCCGTCGCATACGGTCTCGCTGAAACTGCGATAAATAGGCGCTTTCAAAGGCGATGCCGGCCTGGGTGAGGAGCGTCGACATAAGATTGAGGTCTTCCCCGCTCAAGCCCCAATCCGTTCGAGTCGAAGAAAGCAGCATCACGCCAGTTAATCTGTTCAACGCCAGCATCGGCGCGCACACGCGCACGTCGAGCCTCTTCAGCATTTCGCGCTCGGTCGCGCCGAGATAACCCATAATTTCTTGATCCTGTTCCACGACCAGCGCCGTTTCATTCGTAAGCAACCACTTGGCGAGGCGGTCTCGCTGGGTCAGATGGACGCCTGTCAAAGTGTCAGGGTCATAGCCCAGGCTGAACGCCAACGAAAAAACGTTGCTATCAGGATAAGTGTGCAACAAGATCACTCGGTCTGCGCCGAACATTTCTTTAATGCGATCGACAATTGAGGGTATAAGCGCGTCGATGTCGGCGATCAGAGTGATGGACCGATTGAAATCTTGGATGATCTGGCGAATATCGCGCCGGTCACGCCCCTGTGGCCGCCAATTGAATGGCTTCAGCGCGCCTCGGGTCAAGGAAAGCAAAGACGCTAATACGCCTTCCGCTTGTGCGCGTTTGAAAAATTTTTTTACAGAATCCATGTAAATAAAAGCCGAACTTGATCTGGATCAATGACACCGGTGGAGCGCTCCCACTATAAAGACATCGCTAGCAGCCCGCCGGTTTTAAAAGAATTGAAAGGGGGCGAGCCTCGCTCGTTAATCTGAAAAGTATGGGTTTGACGGTCATCCAGGAGCGGATTCTTGAGGCGAAGCGAATGCGGTTGCCCTATTTGCGCGCTCGCCCCCTGGAAGAACTGCGCGAAGAGGCTCTGTGGGCGCGTGAGAAGGCCTTTCCTCATCTATTGCGCGGCGCAGCATCTCGGCCGGATCGCCTGAACGTAATTGCGGAGATCAAACGCGCTTCGCCCTGGCAAGATGTCATTCAACCGGAGATTGAACCGGCGGAACTGGCTCTGGCGTACAGCGGAAGCGGAGCGGCGGCGATTTCGGTCTGGACGGAAGAAGATTATTTTCACGGCTCGCTCGATGACCTGCGGGTAGTGCGCGCCGCCGTATCGCTTCCTGTGTTGCGCAAAGATTTCATTATCGAGTCCAGTCAGGTATACGAAACGGCCATCACGGGCGCGGACGCGTTGCTCTTGGTTGCGGCGGCTTTGGATGAGGAGCGGCTCGCGCTTCTACGGAGCATCGCGGAAGAGGAGCTCGGTCTTGACGCGCTTGTGGAAGTTCAAAACGCGAACGAGATGCTCCGGGCGCATGCCGTAGGCGCGACTCTGATCGGAGTCAACAATCGCAACCCGTCTACTCTCGAGGTCTCGCTTGATGTTTCAGTTGAAGTAGCCCGTGCAGCGCCGAAAGGCGTTTTGCTCGTGAGCGAAAACGGACTGCGCACGAGAAAGCATCTATGCGGCTTGCGCGCGCTCGGCTACAGTGGATTCCTTATAGGAGAACCGCTAACGCTCGGCGACCTCCTGACGGAATCTTGAGCGACTTGCGTATGCGGTGAGGTAATGGCTGAGGACTTAAATACCGTTGAAACGCGATACGTTTGGCGGGAGCGTTGGGTCAGCCCTTTCGGGCCTGATAGTTCTGGTGTCCGTACATGCTGAGTTTGAAATATCCACTCCGCGTCCACGAGCTGCCCGGCCGCGGAATGGCCGGAGCGTAGATGGATCTTGAATGAAGGGCAGCCCCTCATATTCTTCATCTCCCCTGTTCCATTTACTCTCCGTCATCACGCGCGTACTTTAGTGGAATCCCCGTCGGGCGGTTACAAGAACAGTCACAAGCGTGATGTGATAAAGGTCACATCACGCTTGTGACACGCGATGAATGCGGCGGCAGGCGGCGCCGTGAAGGAGGGCTTGCGAATCGAGCTCTCCTTCACGGCGCCGCCTGCCGCCAGATCACGCGCAATCACTATAAAAACCAGCGGAACGATTTCAGCAGCGTCTGGCCAGAGCCTGAAGGTTATGGATGGTGATGTGGTGGTTTGAGTCGATGGATAGGTAGTCGCGCTCCTTGTACGAAACCATCACGCGGTTGATGTGTTCGCGCGAGGCGCCGATGAGCGAGGCGATGTCGCCCTGAGTCAGGCGAATGCTGAGGTGAACGCCGCCGTCCGGCTGCGGCCGGCCATATTGCTCGGCGAAGGAGACCAATTGACGCGCTACGCGGCTCTCGACCGATTGTGTAGCGAGCGTTTCGATCTTTTCGTTGGCGTGGCGCAACCGCTCCGCCAGCGTGCAGGCCAGGTTGTAGGTTAACTCGGGCGACTTCAGCAGACAGCTCTGGAACGCCGCGCAATCCATCCAGAGCATCACGCAACTTTCGATCGTGACGACGCTGGCGGAACGGATCGTTTGACCGAGCACGCTCATCTCGCCGACGATCTCGCCCGGCCCCAGAATCGCCATAATCACGTCGCTGCCGTCTTCCTGCTCGACATGGACCTTGACCGTGCCGCTCATAATAAAGTAGACGGCCTCGCCAACCTGCTCCGCCGTCATGAACGTCACGCCAGCAGGAAAGGTCTTGCGAGAGACCAGCCCGCCCAACGCCCGCAAGTAATCTGGCGGCAGGTTGCGGAACAATCGAATGCCCAAATTGCTCAAATCAATATTAGTCTCTGCCTGACGGTTCATAACTTCCTCTCCAGCGGATGGTCGGCGAAGAACTTCCAAATGGTCTCGTTGATGTCGTCCTTCGCCCCCCACATGTGGCCTACATTTTTCAGTTCGACGTATTTCACTTCGTGCCCTTCTCTTTTGTACTTGTCCCTGTTCTCGCGCGCAATGCCTATTGGAAACAAGCCGTCCTGATCGCCATGGATGATAAGCACGGGAAATTTTCGTTCGGCGCGAACCCCGAACAACGTTTGCAGCCCCAGCGGCCCGGAATGCGACGCCACCGCCGCCACTATCTTCGATCGTTCTCTCCCGACGAGATGCGCAAAGTACCCGCCGTTCGACATGCCGACGACGTAGACACGGTCCGGGTCGATCATGTAAGTCGCGCTCAGCTTACCGAGCAAGGCGTCGAAAAAGGCCAGGTCGTTCTTCACCTTCTCCGGAGCGATGCCCCAGCTCTTCCCGATCGCGTTGGGATACGCGATGATGAAGCCGTGCTTCTCAGCCGTCTCGTTCAACTTCGTGTACTGAGGCATCACGTCCTTGCTGTCAATCAACATCCCGTGGAAGGCGATAACCAAAGGGGCCGGCTTCGTCAGGTCCACCGTCTTCGGCGCAACCAGGCGGTACTCTCGCGTCACATCACCGACCTTTATGGTTTCGGATCCGAAGTCGCCGTGTTTCGGCCCGCCGGAGCCGGCGAACCCGGCGAACATCAAAACGAGCAGGGCCTGGCTCGCAAACAACATGACGTTCTCTCCGTTTTGAAAGCGTCGTTATGCGGCGTTCTCTTCCTCCCCGCCGACCTCCAACGTATCCACTTTTCTACTATGCTTATCGCGGCGCTTGAGCCGTCTGAGCGGAGCCCAAAAACTTCAACAGCGCCGAATTGAATTCCGTGGCCTTCTCCATCTGCGGCACGTGCCCGCAATTATCAATCACCACCAGTTGCGCGCCTGGGATGTCTTCGACGTACGCTTTACCCATTCCGAGCGGAGTCAATCCGTCGTCTTTGCCCCAGATCGCGAGCGTCGGAGCCTTGATCGCCTTGGTCTTGCCGTCAAGGAAATCTTCGCCGCGCAGGATTGACTCGATGAATGAATTGATCGTGTATCCGTCGCCGCGTTTTAATTTGTTGGTGAGCGCCGTTTCGATGTATTGATCGTTCAGCAGCGCCTTGTTGTATAAGATCAGACCAAATAATCGCTTGAAATCTTCGGTCGTCGAGGGGTTGAGCAAGGCCAAATCTTCCTTGGTCAGCTCTTGCCCCCCCCAACGCTTCGGCGTGTATCCGGCGGCGTCAACCAGAACGATCTTATCTACCTTTTCAGGATGAGCGATGGCGAAAGCGGCGGCCGTCCAGCCTCCCAGCGAATTGCCCACGATCGTGGCTTTCTGGACGCCCAGTTTCTTGCAAAAGACGTCAAGGAATTCAACCAGCATCGCCACGCGGTAATTCGTGATCGGCTTATCGGATTTGCCGAAGCCTATCTGGTCGGGAACATAGACGTGATATTTGCCGCTGAGCGCAGGGATCGTCATCGCCCAATTGGACATGTCGCCGCCGAGGCCGTGCAGTAAGATCACCGCCGGGTTCGACGCCGCGCCGGCTTCGATGTAGTAGATCTTCTGGCCGAAAATCTCCACCTGCTTCGATTCGGACGCGGGCGCTTGCGCGCGGGTGGCGGCGAAGATGAAAGTCAACAGAACGAGACCCTTCAAAACATACTTTGTCATGGACGCTTCTCCGTTTGGCTTTGAATGTTTTGTGAATTTGATAGACAGGAATGTACCACAGCGCGCCGGTATGCGAAACGCCCAGGGACCCTCGCCGCGCCGAAATAGTTGAGGGTCGAGGATCGGGGATCGCATTTTCGCGCATAAGATATCACTCAATTCTCGATCCTCGATCCTCGATAATATTGTGGTACCATTCGAGGCGTGATAAAGATTCTCCCCTCGCGCCTCCAGACGCATCTCCGCCAAGCATGTTTCTGGTTGATCGTCTGCGCCGTCGCGGGCGTGGCCATGTTGTTTCTGTTCGACGACAGTTGCCAGCAGGACGGCGGGCAGCATTACCTGTTCGCGCGCTGGGCATGGGTTCATCAAGAATTATTCGTCGGCGTCTGGTCGCGCCCGCTCTATACCATCATATACGCCTTCCCGGCCTTGATCGGTTACCGCGCTGCGCGGACGTTGACGGTTCTGATCTGTATGGCGGTCTCATATCAGACCTGGCGGCTGGCCGAGGATTTCAGAATCGACCGCGCGCCGCTCGCGATTGCGCTCGTCTGGTTGCAGCCGTCCTTCTTCCTTTTTTGCGCGGACAATATGACCGAGCCGATATTCGCGCTGGTCTACGTCATCGCGCTGCGGATGCATCATCGAGGGCGCCTCAAGGCGGGAATGATCGTGGCTTCACTGATGGTCCTGGCGCGGCCCGAAGGATTTTTCCTCTGCGTGTTGTGGGGAATCTGGGTATTGACGGGGAGACAGAAAGACAGGGCGACGGGGCGATGGGGCGACGGGGCGACGGTGAATTGTGGAAGCAAGAGCTTAGATCTCCCCATCGCCCCGTCGCCCCGTCGCCCCGTCTATCTTCTTCTTCTAGCGACAGGCGCGTTCGCGTGGTGGCTGGCGGCGCTCGTCATCACCGGCGACCCGCTTTTCATCAAACACAACTGGCCGTCCAACTGGCCGATGACGGGGACGGTTTACGGCGCCGCAGGGTTGTACGCTTACCCGATCAGGCTACCCGAAATCGTGGGCTTGTTCCTTCTGCCTGTGTTCCTTTACGGACTGTGGAGCCTGCTCAAACGCCGCCGCTTCTATACGCTCACGTCGTCATTCCTGCTCCTGTTCATTCTGCACACGATCCTGCGAGCTTACGGGCTGCTCGGCTCGGCGGGTTACCCACGCTACCTCGTGGCGATCTCGCCCGCGATAGCTCTGATCATACTTACCGGATGGAACGAGCTGGCGAGGCTGTTCGCGCGTGTTCCGCGCCTCTTCAGAACAGCGGGCGCAGGCTTGGTTATCGCGATTTCCGCTCTTATGAATTTCGCTTATGCGGACGCCGCCGAATGGTCGCGCGACGCGCGCGCGATCGCCGCCGTTCATTCCTGGTTCCAATCACAGCCGGATAGACCGCCGATCTCGCGCCTGATCTGGTCCCAGTCTTACTCGTGCATCCTGTTCGACCGCGATCCGTGGGAGTGTCCAGGATTCACGCGCGACCGCGAAGCCGATATGAAGACGCTGCGCGAATCGCCCTCCGGGACGATGGCTGTGTGGGATGAACTGGTCGGGCCGAAATGGTCTGGATTGTTCGCGAAAGATTTTGAAGAAGCGGGCTTTTTCAGGTTAAACGCCCAATCTTTCATGCTGAAGGGCTATATTCTCAACCGCTCGTTGTTCGGCTATGGAGGGCCGCGAGCGCAAACAATCTACCTGCTCTACAAACCTTAACAGGTTTCTCTTTGCGCATTTCGGTATTTTCATCCCACCAGCGATTAAATTCTTGAATTACTTGAGGCGTGCGCAAATTAAAGTGGCGAGCAATCAATATTTTATTAGATTCTCCAGTCGCTAACGCAGTACTTATCGGGAGAAGACAGAGTAAATAGAGTAAGGTAACAAAGCCAAATTGGAAGCTCGGTTCACGCCAGTTTGCCCGTTTTCCATCGCCGCCGCGTATTTGCCTACTGTATTCTTGCATTATTTTGTCTATCTTTTAGCGGCTTCTGCTAGTTTTTCCATCTCTTGGGAGGCCCTTGCTAACCGCTGTATCGCTTCTGGTGAAGAAGCCTCAGCCATGGCCTTTCTGATATATTCAGCGCGCCCTGAAACATCTTCACCAAAAATGGACACAATAGTGCTGAAAGCTATCGCGCGCTCTAAGTCCTTCTCATCGTGTTTCTCAATCAAACCGAACAATGCCGGTAAAGCTGGCTTACCTATTAAGTACAGCGCATTTGCTGCTATAAATCTATCGTCTCTTTCAGTCGATTTTACACTTGGAGGGCGTGTATAAAGCTCTCCTTCACTAAAGGTTAATAACGCTATCAACTCATCAATCGCCTCTGCCGACTTCGTCTTTCCAATTTTATTAATAGCGTCTTTCAAACGGGCAGGGTCGGTTCTTCTAACTTCAGGATCACGTAAGATCGCGCGCAGTGATTCTACATCCTGTACATTTTGCTGAGGTTCTTGGTAAGGTATTGGCTGAGCAGCCAGACTAAAGTCAACGACAGTTAGGCACAGGCTCAATGTCCATAGAATTTGTGGTAATTGAATACGCCTATAGATTTTAAAGTTCATTGCTACATCCTTTTATAATAAAACGACTCACAGTCGCAATTATCCATAAAGTAATCGCAAGCGCAAACCAGTTTGCGCATAATGGTTCTGATGTCGTCTCGGCGACTTTTGCCAGCAAACCGCCAGGCCGTATACGCGACGGTTTAAGCGAGGTCGGTGTCAAGCATTTCGGCGCCACCGTAAGCGCCGCTGCCTTGCGCAATTGCGCCAGGTCCAGATGGGTAGCCAAACCGAAACCGATGGACCACTCCCTCTGGGAGAATTGGGCGCAGTCTACTGAAGATTCCATGTAAGCTTTATTTCCCCAGCGCCAGCCTTATTATCTCCTGTCACAGTGTTATCACGCTCGTCATTACCAGCCGTCTTCTTCAATGACAGGCAAGAAAACCATTTAAAATCACCAGACACTCGAACCCCATTCACAGTTGCCCACTGTCGAAAATTAACTCTGCGGCGGATTACGGTTCCAGGATCTCCATCTACTAAATACCCAGGCCCATCTATGTCAAAAACATTGCCGTTATTAGATGGAGTAGAATCAAGGTATCTCTCGATGCTTGTGTCCTCAATTGGGCCTTCTTCGGAGATTTTTACCGTGTCGCGAAAGAAGACATCTTTTATTTTTTCTCTTGCGAGCACCACATCTATCTCCGACCCTAACTTGGTGCCAAAATCCTTCGGTTTTATCGCGCCGACTATTTCAACCATAGTGCGCCATTTTTTTTCCGCTGCCCCTGTGCTAAACAGAGCGCCAAGAGCGTTCGCGCCGTAGTCATTAATAATAACTTGCGTCAAAGTGTTATCATCCGAGAGTTTATCGCTTGTTCTAATTGACAGTGTTACTTCTATTACCGTGAAATCATGCAGGTCTAAAAATGTTGTGCCCGCGCTGGCTTCAAGCCGCATATTTCCTTCTTTGCTGCTTTCAGTAACTCCTTTGATTTTGACTGTAGTTGTTTTAGTGATAGTTAAAGTGGTTGAGTCGTTTGAATCGAATCTCGCCTCGCCAGTTCCCTCAGTAGCCATCAGCTTTAAAGTGATTGGTGTAGTATTAGAATCCGGGGTAACGGTGACTTTCACATCAATAGTTTGACCTTTGCCAACGGCGATGAATTCTCCGATCTCAGCTTCTGGTTGTACCGGTCGAACTCCAACGTCCTCTGTATTGCTTCGTGGGGATGTGTTGGGAGGCCCAGGCAGAAATCCAGTGCCGTTGGCGCCTCTCGATATAACAGTGATAAGAATATCCCCTTCTGGCGCATCGACCGGGACGCCAATATCGAGGACGATACGCGTGTCGCTTCTAGAGGTGATGTTACGCTGAACACCTGTAACCCCTGAAATTTCAAGGTCAGGATTTGCGCCGAAATCAGTTCCGTCAATCGTTACCGAAGTGGTCGTTCCAGCGTCAAGGGAGGAAGGAGAGATTCCGGTAATCTGCGGTTGCCGATCAACAGCTATAAAATTAAGCGGATTCGACGTTCCGTGCGTTGATGTAATCGTTACCTGCTGTTGGCCGGTTAAATTGTCAGGAATTTGAAACCTCGCGTGCAGGGTCGTCGAGTCAATGGATTGAACGGTTGCAGTAATACCGCCTGAAACATTAACTTGAACCGGCGTATTGAAGTTACCGGCGTCGACATTGTGCCCAGTGAGAGTAACGTCAACCTCACTTCTTTCATACCCCCAGCTAGGATTGATCGTATCAAGGCGAGGCGGGAAATATCCCACTGTCACTCTCGTATTCCCTAAAAGGTAATAGAGTACGTCATATGAAAACACTTCAGGCCCAGACGCCTCAAAAGGATACGGAGTTGGCACTTCAGCAAAAGGAAGCAAACTGTACCCTAAAACATCGTCTCCATAAAAGTTAAAAGGATCAATAGGTATGTAATAGATGTCAACAACGTAATGGCTGGTCACAAGATCGTATTGAGTATCCTGCACTGCATTCGGGTCTTGCGTAAAAACTGTCGCTTCTACTTCTGCTGGACCGGCAGCGCCTGACTGAAGCAGACTTAAATTCCTGTACAGATAACCCTCAGTATAAACCCCATAATAAAGGCTTGCGACGGGGTCAGCGATGGTGTCCGAGTAGCCGTTCACTACATTGTTCGGAATGTCGTATTCGCAGATCGTGATCCCGGTAACCACCCCTTGCGCCTGCGCATTTTTATGCGCCGCGCACAGCATCAGCAGTATGAAGATGGAAAAAAATGCCAATTTCTTCATTGATGAACCTCCTATATGATTCCTGATGTTTGAACTGCTAATTCGTGGCTTTTCTCGGAAGAGGCCCGGTTATCGGCGTTTTCGAGTCAATAAACGCAGGAGCCGCCTTGCCAGATGGTTGCGGTGGCGATAATTCCTGAGATCCACCAGGGATAATCACTTTTATGTTCGGTTGAATTTTGTCTTCCACAAACTTTTTGAACCTGGCGAACGCGTCATCGCCTAATCGAGCCTGCAAATCATCGCGATATTTAAGAATCGTCGCATCCCTCTTCTTCTGCAATTCCAGCAGCTCCGGTGGCACGCTCGGCGGTCGACTAGTTTGACCTGGAGGATATTGCGTCCGCAATTGACGGATAATCTCCCCAGCCTGATCATCCACTACCTCTACCTCAGCCAGACAAGCGGTGGCAACCGACTTAAATGCCTCATTTTGCGAAGGAGTCAGTCCTGCTTGCCGTTCATACCAGTTTGTGAAGTCTACGTTCATTCCTCTTTGTTGAGCCAGTTCTGTTCGCTTCTCAAGAGAAGCCATGTGCTTGAAAAGATGGAGGAATAAATGGGCTTCAGGAATCTGTTTAACGCCGGCGGACTGATCGGTGGATTGAGAAGTAGCAAGAGTCGATAGCGCCGCAGCTATCGGTTGCTGCTTTAAGGATAACTGGCTGTCAGCCACTACCTTCTTCGACGTCAAGAGTCTGTGATTAAACGCTAAAGCGCCAATAACAAAGATACCTGCAAAGACTAAAATCAAGATCAGTCTCGTTTTCATAATTCTATTCTCCGAAGTAGACAATTTAGCTCGATGGGCGTTTCTGGCATCATGGACCCGCCACAAATCAATAACTAATTCCGCTTTTCGACATGGATTCTTCTTGAATTACGCCTCTACCATGTTTAGAGTGAGCTAGATGAAGAATCTTGATTCCATCCAAAAAATAATTTCGCTGGAAGTTATCAAGCTAATGGTCCCAAAGAACCCCCCGCCTCAATCAATCCTTGAATCTCTTTGAGCAGGGCGCTTTTCCGGCGATAAACAGATTCGATCTTGATCCCCATCTCTATCGCTATCTCCCTTGATTTCAACCCTTGGAGATCCAACTGCATTAGCCGCCGTTTGCGATCAGGCAGCCTGCTGATGATCGTATGCAAAGTTATCCTCTCATTGTCGCCAATGAGCCTCTCTTCCTGATTCGCCCTATATCTCAAAGTCTCGGGCGACAGGTCATCCACATTACTCAAATTCTCTTTTTCCCACCGTAGCCTAAATAAATAGGGTCTCAGTTCACGCCTGACTACCGTATACAGCCAGGTATCGACTGAAGAACGATTGGCGAAAGACTGTAGGATGCGACCGTCGTCCTTGAGCAATTTGACGAGAATATCCTGACTGAAATCCTCAACTTCATCCTGGCTGGCCCGATAATTATAAAAGCGGCAGGCATAGCGCACCGCTTTAGTGACTTTCGCGATCAACCGTTCAATATCAAGCCTGTCAGTAGCTTGCGAACCATTCGGCCACACTCTTACCTCCTTATTTGTGAATATACTCAGGCCAGTACCAGTCGGGTGGTAGTGGCTGGTTTTAAATCAACCTCACAGGTCTTCACCCGGAGCATGAAATAAGCGAGCGGGGGACAAGAATCGGCGGAGGATTTTCAACTGACGATCAAATCAAACTACCCACGATTAAAGATCAAGATTGACGTCGTATGGCTGACTCGGCGGAATCCGCCTTCATGTAGTAAAAGACGCAAAGCAGAGAGAATTTTGCCTGGTACGGGAATGTTAGTCGCATTGATGCCAGAAACCCTAGCCATGCTCAAACTCCCTCTCCGATAACTGATGCTAAAATCGGAAAAGTATTTCATGGAGCTGTGGTTTAATTACCAACTGGGATGGAATGAGATAGATTGGGGCATCAGGTCGAACTAACCGGCTATTAAGACTGACTCTTAAAGCGTTTTTCAGTTGGGTATTCAGGAATAACAGACCACGGGGACCACGGGGGACACGGGGATGTTTAGTTTTGCTCTTCCCCGTGATCCCCGTGATCCCCGTGGTTATATAACCTGAACATTCAAATCGAAGACGCT
>DASTMP010000358.1:0-67574 GCA_035714085.1 Blastocatellia bacterium | reverse complement strand
GGGCTTGCCTATGCGCCCGTTCGCGGCATAGTATCTCGCACCCCTTTTTTTCACATTAAACCTAAATTGTTGGACGCTAAGAAATGCTGTCAGTAAAGACTTCCCTCTTCTTGCCGCGATGTCTCGCGGTCGTCATCTGTTGTCTATTGCTAGCTCTCGCCAAGGCCGGGCGGAGTTTGCCTGTTTCCGCGGGCTCCGACGCCGCTGTGGCCTTCGGGGCCGCGGCGGAACAGAACGCCAGACTCAAATCTGATCTCAACTGGACATTCTGCGCCAGGCCGCAGCGCGGGTGGTATCTCTACACCTCGCTCATCCAGCGCCTTCTTGACACCAGCGCCGCCCCTGAGACGAACGCTTTCGCGCGGGCGCTGGCCGAATGGCAAAGGTCGGAGGAATTGGCTCCGACGGGCGTGCTCGATCAGGAGACATGGAAGAAGATGGTCGCGGTATTTCAATCGCGCCGAATCAAGGATCGATCAACTCCACCGCTCGGGCGATTGACGCTCGCGCCTGCCCCGGAATTTTTCGACCCGGAACGCCCCGAAGACCTGCGCTACGTCGAGCGTCAGGCGTACGCGGCTTACAAGAAACTCGTCGCCGCGGCGGAGGCGGATCTTTCGCTCAGCTCAAACGAAAACTGGCTGAAGGTCATCTCGGCGTTTCGCTCTCCGGCCTATCAGGCGCAACTTCGCAAACAGAGTCCCAAATCGGGGCGCGCCAGTCTGGCCGTCAACAGCCCGCATTTCACCGGACGCGCGCTGGACCTCTACGTCGGCGGCGAACCTGTCAGCACGAACGATCAGAACCGGGCAATTCAGGTCAACACGAAGGTCTATCAATGGCTGGTGAAGAACGCCGAGCGATTCGGTTTCTATCCTTACTTCTACGAACCCTGGCATTGGGAATACCGCCCACAAAATTCAGCGGAATGAGGATGACAGCTGCGCTATCTGGTAATCTCGAATTCGTTCGAGATCCGATCCTCTAATGGTAAGGGCCGCTTTTGCCCTGAAAATACATGTACGAGCCGGTACACGCCTTCAATCACCCGGACATCCACCTTGAGTTTCGGATTCATGTCGTTTCCGGGTAGAAACGCTTCCACTTCGAATTTATCTCGATACGTCTTCCCGGGCCCGATCCGAACTGGCGCTCCGGCGCACATAGGCTCTATCGGGTCAACCGCAGCCACCCATCGGCCTTCGACTTTTTTCTCGAGAGTCGGCCGATAGGGCTTTTTGCACGATGGCAGGAATACGGCGCCGCCGGTTCGGTTCACATAGCTGTAATTTATCGTGAATTTAACCGACTGCGGCGTAACCGCAACCTTATACATCTTTTTATCCGTTTGGATCGGAGCATCGACCGGTTTCTCATTATCTTGAGCCAGAACGCTCTCGCCGGACAGGCGCTGCCCAACGAGAACCAGTATTGCGACTAATAGTATTGGATATTTTGTTTGCATGCGTGAAGAACGCAGATCGGAATCGGAAGTTGCAAAACCGCGGCGCCCCGTCAGACAGAACCATCTGTCCGGACGTCCGGCAATCAGATCTCAACATTGAATCGGATCAGCCAGTGAGGCCAGTAGTCTTGTGGGGAGCGGCGCGCCTTGTAAGAGCACGGGGAGCGCGGGCGCGCAGCAGACCTTGACAAGACGCGCGCGGTCCTGCCGCATCTCACGATCAGAGGAGAGATACTCACGCGCCTCCTGAAGGATGCGGGCGGCGTGTCCGTCGGAAGGAGTGACGATCCGGTAGTGCATCCACTTCCCCTCCCGCCGAGCCGCCACAATGCCCGCCCTGCGCAAGTAAGCGAGATGCCGGGAGACCCTCGGCTGCGGCATCTTCAGGATTTCGACGAAGAAGCACACGCAGACTTCGTCCTCTCCCATTAAGTTGATAAGGCGGAGGCGATTGCGGTCGGAAAGCGCGACGAAGAATTTTTCAAGGTCGAATTTTCTGTTAGCTCTACTCATAGCATAGATATCATATCAAAAGACACATTCGTCTTGACGCATATATATTTCGCTGTTACCGTGATTTCACGCTCACCAGTAAGAGCGTAGAAGGAGAGGTAACGGATGAACGAAGAGAACGCCAAGACCGTGCAGGCGATCAAAGCGCACGTTTCGCTCAACGTCCGTAATATCGGGCAGAGCGTCGAGTTTTACAAGAGAATGTTGGGCGTCGAGCCGAGCAAAGTCCGCAGCGGGTACGCCAAGTTCGACGTGCAGAATCCGCCGCTCAATCTCGCGCTGAACGAAATCCCATTCAACGAACGCGGCGCCCTCTCGCACATGGGGATTCAGGTCGCCTCGACTGCCGATGTCCTGGCCGTGCGCGAGCGGTGGGCCAGGGCAGGACTCAGCACGCGCGACGAGATGCAAACCTCCTGCTGTTACGCCGTCCAGGATAAAACCTGGGTTTCCGATCCGGACGGTAACGAATGGGAAGTCTTCGTCGTGCTCGAAGACAACCTTCCAGAAGCGAGCCACGAGGATGTCAGCGCATGCTGTACCACTGCGCCCGCACCCCTCGTCAACCTTACACGATGATATGACTGCTCAACTCGTTAACATCGAGAAGGCCTCCCCCGCTTGTTTGGACGATGTGCTTGAGATTCTTTCTCATGTAAACCTCCCTCACGACGGGGTGGAAGAACATTTCGGCGGCTTTCTCATTGCGCGGAGCGGCGGGGGCAAGATTCTCGGCTGCGTCGGCCTGGAAAGTCATGGGGAGCTTGGGCTTCTTCGCTCCGCCGCCGTACTCTCGGAGTACCAAGGCCAATGGATCGGCAATAAGCTCGTCCGTGAACTCCTCAAACGGGCGGCAAGCGCAGGGGTCGCCGAAATAGTTCTTCTGACCACGACAGCCAGAGATTATTTTCAAAACAAATTCGGCTTTAAAGAAGCGAGGCGCTATGAATATGAAAGGCGCCTCGCCAATTCACCGGAGTGGAATCTTCCACGCTGCTCATCGGCGGTCTTTATGACGCTCAAACTAAACACGAAGGCCGACCCAATCAGCTAAGGAGGCAAAGCCAGTGAGACGACTTATTACCCATGCGTCGACGCTTACCGCCCTATTACTGACGGCGCACGTCTTTACGGCAAGCGCGTCTTACGCACAGAAGGAAGGCGAAAAATCAAAGAGTGGAAATGATCAGGTGAAACTCTACTCAGACGCCGTTGAAGTGGTCGAGGTAAGCGACAAGGCCGAGAAGTGCTCATCTTCAGGCGGCGCAACCTTCCTGCGGCTCCGCGTAAAAAGCGAGTCACCGGTAGATGTGAGGCTTCATTCCAGCACGCGAAAGGGCAGCTGGGCATTTTCCGACTTTCTGAACAAAAAGAGCGGTGATGAAATCACGAGCTTCGAGTGCTTTCCGAAAGCGCGATTCAAAGTGCAGACGCGTCCGGCAGGAAGTGACAAATGGCCGAGTATATAACGCTCACGCGAAAAGCCGCCTCCGAGGCGACCGGAACGGCTTTACTTCTCGCCACCGTCATCGGCTCAGGCATAATGGGCGAGAGGCTTTCGGGCGGTAATGTCGCCATCGCCCTTCTGGCCAACACGCTTGCGACCGGCGCGGCGCTTGTCGCCCTCATTCTTACTTTCGGCCACATCTCCGGCGCTCACTTCAACCCGGCTGTAACTCTCGCTGACGCTTCGCAGGGCGGCGTTCCGTGGCGCGAGGTCCCAGTGTATATTGCGGCGCAAGTTAGTGGCGCATTCCTGGGAGTTGCCGCGGCTCATCTGATGTTCAGTGAGCCGCTCTTTTCAGTTTCAATCCGCACGCGAAGCGGCGCGGCGCAGATGTTCAGCGAGTTTGTCGCGACCTTTGGGCTTCTCTCCGTTATTTGGGGGGTGACGCGGCGGCGCGCTGACGCCGCGCCCTTTGCTGTAGGCGCTTACATCACCGCCGCATACTGGTTCACGGCCTCAACTTCGTTCGCGAATCCCGCGGTGACGCTCGCGCGCGCATTCAGCAACACATTTGCGGGCATTCGCCCGACAGATGCTCCAGGCTTCATCCTGGCGCAACTTATAGGCGCGGCGGCAGCGACACTACTGTTCCGCCGGCTTGCGCCGGCGCTAACCGAGAAAGCACGTGTGGTTATCATCCCGCACGATGAAGCGGCGTTCCTGAGCGCAGGCGAAGGTAAATCAGACGGCCCGCTTACAAAAAGAAAGGACTTCCGATGAAGAGACGAGTATTGATTCTTTGCACCGGAAATTCCGCTCGCAGTCAGATGGCCGAAGGCATCCTGCGGCGCGACGGCGCAGACGCTTTTGAAGTCGAAAGCGCAGGGCTAAGACCGGGCAGCGTTCGTTCTGAGGCGATTCAAGTGATGCGGGAGATCGGCATTGATATTTCCGGCCACCGCTCGAAGTCGGCGGACGAATTTTCGGGGCAAGAGTTCGATTACGTGATCACCGTATGCGACAATGCCAATGAGAGTTGTCCGGTCTTCCCCGGAAAGACCGAGCGAATCCATTGGGGCTTTGAGGACCCGGCGGCGGTCGAAGGCGATGATGCGACGCGCCTGGCTGTCT
Organism: Blastocatellia bacterium; assembly: GCA_035714085.1. Taxonomy (GTDB): domain Bacteria; phylum Acidobacteriota; class Blastocatellia; order RBC074; family RBC074; genus JAJVID01. The sequence goes on along the minus strand of DASTMP010000358.1, from coordinate 63,018 downwards.
TCCGCCGAGTGCGGGATGAAATTCGCGAGAAACTGGCTGGCTTCATCAATAAAGTAGAACTGCCCGCTCAGTTCGCCGATTCGCGGGCGCCTTCCCCGTGAAATATCGGCGCGTATTCTCACCCCAGAATCAGGCCGCCCATAATCTCCTCTTAAAAGGAACGACTCCCCGGTTATTATGAAAAACATCCACAAAGCCACACGATGAGGAGCGAAGATTATTCCTGCTACATTGTGATTCTTCCCTTGTGGATGCATTTCGGAGTAGAGAATGGGCCACGATATTTCACAAGCGGAGATCACGAATGTCGAATCGCTGCGTCTGCGCGTTGCGATTCGCGGCGCGGTGCAGGGCGTCGGCTTTCGTCCGTTCGTCTACCGGCTGGCGACGGAGCTCGGGCTGACCGGCTGGGTCAACAATTCGCCGCAAGGCGTCTTCATCGAAGTCGAAGGCGGCAAGGAGCGGCTTGATAGCTTTCTGCTGCGCATCGAGAAGGAGAAGCCGCCGCGCTCATTCGTCCAAAGCCTGGAATCTTCGTTCCTTGACCCCAAAGGCTACCCGGCGTTTGAGATCAGAGAGAGCGATGAATCCGGCGAAAAGGTCGCGCTCGTTCTGCCCGACATCTCCGTCTGCCCCGACTGCCTGCGGGATGTCTTCGATCCCGGCAATCGCCGTTATCTTTATCCGTTCACCAACTGCGCTAACTGCGGCCCGCGATTCAGCATCATCGAAGCGCTGCCATACGACCGCGCGAACACCACGATGAAGCGGTTCGTGATGTGTGACGAATGCTCGACGGAGTATGCCAACCCGCTCGACCGCCGCTTCCACGCGCAGCCGAACGCCTGTCCGAAATGCGGCCCGCATCTGGAGCTGTGGGACAAGCAGGGCGGCGTTCGATCATCGCGGCGCCAGGCGTTGCTCGGGGCGGCTGACGCGATCCGCGAAGGTCGCGTTGTCGCCGTCAAAGGTCTGGGCGGATTTCACCTGGTCGTTGACGCGCGCAGCGGTGAGGCCGTGAATAGACTTCGCGATCGAAAGCGGCGCGAGGAGAAGCCGTTCGCGTTGATGTTCCCGTCGTTGGAAATGATCAAAGAGGTTTGCGATGTTTCGGATGTCGAAGAACGATTGCTGCTTTCTCCCGAATCGCCGATCGTCCTGCTCAAGCGTATAAAGACAAATCCGCGGCCCGCAATCACTCATCAGCAATCAATCGCCCCCGGCAATCCTTACCTGGGCGTGATGTTGCCGTACACGCCGCTGCATCATTTGTTGATGGCCGAACTCGATTTTCCGATTGTGGCGACGAGCGGGAATCTTTCAGATGAGCCGATCTGCATTGATGAATGCGAAGCGGTGAAGCGGCTCGACGGCGTCGCAGACCTGTTTCTGATTCACGACCGCCCGATCGCGCGCCACGTTGACGATTCGATTGCGCGAGTGATGATGGGGCGCGAGATGGTTCTTCGCCGCGCCCGGGGCTACGCGCCACTGCCAGTCCATTTTGGGCAGGGGCTCCCCGCGTGTCTGGCGACGGGAGCGCATCTGAAGAGCGCCGTCGCAATCTCCGCCGGCGCCGGGGTCTTCGTCAGCCAGCACATCGGCGACCTCGAAACGTCGCAAGCGTTCGACGCGTTCAAGCGGGTCATCAGCGACTTCGAGCGCCTTTACGAAGTTCGGCCTGAGTCCGTGGCCTGCGACGCCCATCCCGATTACCTCTCGACGAAGTTCGCCGAGGAGACGGGGCTTCCCGCGCATCGCGTCCAGCACCATCTCGCGCATGTCGTTTCGTGTATGGCCGAGAACGAAATCGAAGGGCCGGCGCTGGGCGTGGCGTGGGATGGAACGGGTTACGGAGACGACGGGACGATCTGGGGCGGAGAGTTTTTGCGCGTGGACGGCGGTTCTTATCAGCGCGTCGCCCGCCTTCGCGCCTTCCGGCTGCCCGGCGGTGAGATTGCGGTGAGAGAACCCCGCCGGGCGGCCATCGGTCTGCTCTACGAAATATACGGCGACGAGCTATTCACGATGGACGGTCTGGCGCCGATGCGGGCCTTCACTTCGCAGGAACGGTCGCTGCTCAAGCAGATGTTGAAGAAACGGATCAACTCGCCGCTCACTTCCAGCGCCGGACGCCTCTTCGACGCTGTGGCCGCAGTTGCTAACTTGAGGCAGCAGGCGCGATTTGAAGGGCAGGCTGCGATGGAGCTTGAGTTTGCCGTGGACGAGATCCCCACGGAGGAAACTTACAGCCTGCGAGGCGCCGAGCCGGAGATGGCCAATCAGCAGACCGCCCTCGTGATTGACTGGCAGCCGATGGTAATGGAGATCATAGACGATGTGAATGACCGCCTTCCGCTCAGCCGCATCTCAGCGAAGTTTCACAATACGCTTGCCGAGATGATTGTCGCCGTGGCGCGTCGCATTGGCGAAGAGCGCGTAGCGCTTTCAGGCGGATGTTTTCAGAACAAGTACCTGACCGAACGCGCCGCGCGGCGGCTTCAGAGCGAGGGCTTTCGCCCTTATTGGCATCAACGCGTCCCGCCCAACGACGGCGGCATTGCGCTGGGGCAACTCGTGGCGGCGGCGCGCTCGATTGTGATCCGGGCCGCGTTGTGAAGGTCTTATCGGCGCCGCGCGTCCTCTATGATTTGGCGACGACAATAAGAGCAAATGTCCCCGGCTTCACGCTGCGCTGGGGGCGCCTGCCAGGCTCGGTCGCAGGGATCTCCTGATATTCGGCCGCAGGCAGAAAGATCTTCTTTGTTTTCGGATCGAAGGCCATCGTCTTCGCGCTCGGCAGCGTCTTGACCGCTCCAGCATCCTCGTAGTTGTCCGCTGACTTCTCATGATAGATGCTCAAGGTTCCATCTCCACATGAAAAGAAGATCAAACTGGTTTCCGGATCAAAACTGGCGTAGTCGACTCCCGCTCCGATCGGAAAGCTGTTGATTACCTTCCCTGTATCGGCGTCCATGACGACCATTTTTGGTTCATTACGGCAACCGATAAACAAGCGTTTCGTCTTTGCGTCATAAGCAAGACCGGTCGGGGTTTTCGCCACCCCGATGGGAAAGCGCTTTTTGACCTCCAGCGATTTCGGATCGAACGCCACTACCTCAGCGGCTTCCTCGCTGTTGACATAAATAAGGCCGTCAGCCCCGATGACCGCCTGTTCGCCGTCGCCCTCCACTTTCACCGTCCCTATAACATCGCCGGTCGCGGCGTCGATCGCGCTGATATCGTGCGATCCGTGATTATTGGTGAAAATGCGCTTCGAGGATGGCTCGTAGTAGATGCCGTCCGGCCCCTTACCGACATCGATTTTTTTGATGAGCTTTAGCGTCGCGGGGTCGAACATCGAGACCTTATGCTCCCGGCCGTTGCTGGTGAATCCGTGCTTGAAATCTGATGCGATCGCGATCCCATGGACTCCGGGCGTGTCCGGGATTGTCCCCACGACCTTGCCATTATCCGCGTCCAGGACGTCTACCTGGGTCGCATGCGAAACGTAGAGCCGACGCGCCGCGCCGTCCAACGTCACATAATCAAATCCTCCGACGCCGGGAATCGGGTAACGTCCTATCACTTTGTAATTAGTCGCGCCTTGAGACAACAGCGCGGCGGAAAAGAGCCCGACCAAAACCCATTTCGTGTTTAGCATTGTCTACTCCTTTTATTCAGGTTCAAAATTTCAACTTATCTCAGACCTTCAACTTCGACATCATTCTCTATGCGCATATTTCATGTCCGCAGCTAAAAGCTGAAATTGACATTTAGCTGCACACGACGGGCAGGCCGCGCCGCCACCGGCAATCCGAAAAAAGGCGAGCTCTGATTGCCCACATAACCTGTATAATTCACCCGATTCAGCGCGTTGAAAGCGCTGAGTCCTAGAGTAACCGCCGGCCCCTCATCTCTCTTCGTCCCTTTCTTCGCCGCTTTCAAATGGAACTCCTTCGACCAGCGTAGATCGAGTGTCGCCGCGCCCGGCCCTTGCAAACTGTTGCGGCGCACTCCGTCCGGCCGATCATTAGCAATCGTATCGTTATTGTCATCATGCCCGGTCGTCAGGCTGTACGGACGGCCGGACGCGAGCGCAACCGTCATTCCCAGGTCGAACCAATCCCACACCTTGAATGCGCCCAGCACGTTGAAACGATGGCGCTCATCGAAATCAGCCCGCGCCCATTCACCCGTCAAATCATAATTATTGGCAGGCCGTGAATTGATTCCGCCGGTGTTGTTGTAGGCTCGTCCCAGCGTGTATTGAATCGTCCCATTGAAGAAGCGACTGATCCTTCCCCGCAATAGTAATTCCAGCGCGTGCGTCTCCGAACGTCCAGCCGATTCCAACTCCCGCAATAGGCCGATGGCGGGGTCAGGCCGCTGCAGGTAGGGCGGCGGCGGCGCGTTGACGTCGCGCGAGCGAAACAGTTTGACGCCATGCGTATTGATGTAATTGGCGGTTATCGTCAGTGATTTGGCGAGTTGCCGCTCGACACCCATATTGAACTGGAATGTATAGGGCGAGCGAACATCCGGCGCGAACCGGTAAATGGCGCTGGGCTGATCGGCGAGCGCGCTTCCTGACGAAAAAGGATCCGGATAACCCGGATCGAGAATATTCACCTGGCGCAATCTCAGCCCGTTAAAGCGTAATTTATCCGCGATGGGACCAATGCCGGTTCGGTCATAAAAAATTCCCGCCCCTCCGCGCAAAACCGTTTTGCGTTTCTTATCGGGCGAGTACGCGAACGAAAGGCGCGGGGAGAAGTTATTCTTGTCTCCCAGGAAATTCTGTTTGTCATAACGCAAACCCAAGGCGACGGAAAAATTTGGCCGCGCCATAATTTGATCTTGCGCGAACAAGCCGAATTCCTTCTGCCAAAACGCCAGGTGGCCATCGCCCTGATTGATGGAATACAAGAAAGGGCGATTGTTCATATAATCATCCAGTGTCGCGAAGGTGAATGTTCCCCCGAAGTTTGTCTCATCACTAAATCCGCGACGGCTGATGTCAGGAACATTCAGGCCGACTCGGACAAAATGTTTAGCCTTCGTCCAGGAAAGGATTTCATTCAACTGCACGTGATTTTCCGTCGTCCGCCGATCAGCCTGGCCGCCGCCACCGGTGAAGGCGTCTTGCACGATAAGCTTGGGAATGCCCTGCCCGACGCTACGCGTTCTGCCGTATTCATGCCCGGCGCGCAGAGTAAGCTCGTTGATCAATTGGGGCGAGATGATTTGACGATAGGTGAAGAAAATCTGGTGCTCGCCGTCCCTTGAGTTGGCGGCCGTCTCCGGAAGATTGAATCCGCCGACGCCATTATTTCGACTCGAAGCTTCGGTGAAATCAAAACGAATTGAGTAAGTGGTTTTCTCGCCGACTTGATGATTGACTCGAAATGAAAATTCGGATTGCCGTTGCGGCGTAGCGACATTCTCGGGAACCAATTGGGTCGGCGTCCTGGCAAACACCACCGCCTGTAAATCCTCTTCTTCCCGATTGCCACTGAAAAAGAACGACGTCTTTTTGCCACGGCCTAAGGGGCCGGTCAATGTGCCTTCATAAATTCGTCGCTGCTCCGGCGGGCGCTCAAGCGCAAAGGCGTTGCGCGCGTCGAGCAGAGAGTCGCGAAAGATGAACCCGAGTTCGCCGTGATATTCCGTCGCGCCCGCCTTAGTAATCACCTCAATCCTCCCGCGCCCGGGCCGCGCGAATTCCGCCGAGTAAGGGTTCTGATTGATCCGCACCTCTTGAATCATTGAGGCAGGGACTTTCCTGGTCGTTTCAAGGCCATCAACGAGGACAGTCGCGCCGCCTGATCCGGTCGAGCTTGCGTCAACCAGATTTGCCACGGCGCCAATCACATCATTGCCCAGAACAGGCAGATTGTTCAGCGCGTCGCTATCCAGCTTGATGACGTCCAGATTATCCGAAGTGTTGGAATTCACCTGGCTGGATCGATCTTCCACCGCGACTTCTTCCCGCAAATCGGGGATCTCCAACGTTATCCGCAGTGGTGTGGGCGCGTGCGCGCCAACGGTCAATTGAATAACCGCCGGTTTGAAGGAGTTTTTTCGCACCTCAATCTCGTAACCGCCGGACGCGACGCGCAAAAAGCGGAATGAGCCTCTGGCGTCGGTGGTCACCGTCGTTGGCGGCTTCGACACATCATTACTGCGGAGGATTACTCTGGCTCCGGAAATGACCTCTTCGCTTGTGTTCAAGACGATTCCTGACACTTCAACGCCACCGTACGACGTTTGTCCCGTCGCGGCGACAGTGAGAGTCAGGATCAGTCCTACACAAAACAAAATATGTGTCATAAAGCCCTTTAGCCGCCACCTGAGTCTCTCGATCGGTTTATTGCGTCGGGCGGCGTACTTCGGTAAATAGGCCAGAATTGATTGCTGAGAGTTTAGTCATGGTTCCGGGGCGATGAATAAGCGCCCCGAATTTTTCACTTAGAGCGATTACGGATTGAATGTTCAGACGCTCCCTCACGGTCGCGGTAGCGGCGCCCCATGCGGATGCAAGCGGTTCCTGAACATGGAATTCGAAAATGATGTAGAGCCCGAAAACAGCTATTGGCTCTTGTTAAATATCGGCCGCGCCTTATAGATTCGCTTTATAGGACGCTGAACAACGCCAGCCACCGTATCCATACGTGTCATCTTAGTTAAGCGCGTCATTCTATTTGCTGGTGTGGCGCGCGCAGCCATGTAAGTTTCGTGACGCTCCTGCCAATTGCGGTAATAATCGTCGACATAGTCCCGATAGCAACCATGACCGAGCCTGGTGTAAAAGCCATATTCCTTCATTTCTTGATAAGTACGATCTATGTCCCACCCGTCGTTTGTTATCCGGTAAACAGCGATCATCGCGCCAGTCCGGTGTCTCCCGCCCTCGCAATGGACGTAAACGGGCCATGTCGATGGATCGTTGACGATCTCCAGGAATCGCTGGGCGGCGTCAGGCTGCGGATACCGTTTGTCCGCCAAGGGCAAATTGATGTAGCGGAGGCCGGCTTCCTCTGCCAAAACTTTGGAGTCACTCTCACTGTCGCCGCGCAAATCAAGAACGGTCTTGACCCCGATCGCAGCCAACTGGCGGAAGTTATCGGCATTCGGTTGCCCGCCCCGATAAATGTGATCGTTCACCTTTCCGAAGTTTTTGACGGTCACGGACGCATTACCTTGCGCCGGTTCCTGCTCGGGATTCGCGCCGGCTAAGGCTGTCAGCGATGCGCAACATGCGACGATCGTTACCAGCAGTGATAGCGGCGCCCGTTGAGAAATTAGATGTCTACTCATTTTCATCCCCTATTTTGAATTACTATTCAGCCCCGGATGAGTTATGGCAGGTCGTATCCTACCCGCTGGCGATTCCTGAATGGGGGACGCTGTGTAATGCCGCCGCTTTGCTTTACCAACACGCCGAATAAGTGAACAAAGCGACGGCATTTTTGGGCAAAGCGCGCCGATAATGTCTAATAAACACTACGCGCCCAGGCCCAGTGAAGCTGTTGAGGCAAATAAATACAGGTGTTTAACTATGATCCGACTTTCGCGGGTCAGATTGACAGGGCAAAGCGCCTATCGTAACAGACCAAAATAGCCTCTCATAACAGACCTAAATAGAAGATAAATGGGCCAGTATATGGATAGCCACAGAGCGCACCGCAGGACACAGAGGACATAATGATTTCTCTGTGTCCTCTGCAGCTAACGGTTTTCATACATTTGAAAATTGGTATATGGATGGCAAATATTGACTACAGTCCCCTCTCTCTCAGCAGAAAAAACAGAGCGGGCGTTACCAGGAGCGATAACAAGATTGAGACCGTCACGCCTCCGATGACCGCGATGGCGAGCGGGCGCAGGATCTCAGCGCCAGTGCCGACGCCCAGGGCCAATGGCAGCATGCCGAAGATCGTCGCCAGCGCCGTCATCAGGATCGGTCGCAATCGTCGCCTGCCGGCCTGGAAGATCGCCTTCTGCAGTGGCATGCCCAGGGACGAGTAATGCCGCTCGGAATCGAGCATCAGGATGCCGTTCTTATGGACGATTCCGATAACCATAATCGCGCCCATAATCGACGAGATATTGAGGGCCGTATCGGTTAACCACAACGCCAGCAGCGCGCCGAACCCGCAGAGGATCGTCGCCGCCAGAATCGCGATCGGGTGAGAGAATGAACGAAACTCAAATACCAGGATGATGAAGATCAGCAGAATCGATCCGAGCAAGACCATGGTCAGCCCTCGAAACGATTCCTGCTGAATCAGGTAACGGCCGCCGAACTCGATTTCCGCGCCTGGAGGGATGTTGACTTCTTTGTAAAGTCGCCGTTTGATCTCGTCAACGGCGGAACCGAGGTCGCGGCCCTCCAACCGGGCAGTGATATTCGAGAAATTGCGCAGGTTGTCCCGCCGAATTTCATAGGTAGTCTCTTCCGGCTCCAGATCAGCGATGCTCGAAAGCGGAACGGTGTTTCCATTGGGCGAAGTCAACAGCAGGCCTTTTAGCTTGTCGCTCGACGCGCGATATTCCGCCGGGTACCGCACGCGGATGCCAACAAGCCGGTTGTCGCGGATCATCTGGGAGGCCAACTCGCCGTCGACAATCGCAGCCTGCAGGTTGCGCACGTCATCGACGCCGAAACCCGCCATTCCGGCCTTTTCGAGATTGACGCGGAAATTACGCGACGGGCCGATGGCGATGGCGCGGTCTTCGACGTCTACGACGCCTCTGACGCTTTTTTTCTCCAGCCATTCGGTGATCTCGTTCGCGACCTCTCTATGAACCTTATCGTCCGGGTGGAAAACCTTAATTTCAATGGGCTCCGGCGCTTGCTCGAGGTCGCCGATCAAGTCCTCGAGGATGTGTACGAATTCGACTGACAGCGCAGGCTCGGCTTCTGCGATCTTATCTCGTAACTCCGAGATCACCTCTTCAGATGAACGTTTGCGATCCCGTTTCAGCCGGATCAGCAAGTCGCCGCTGTTCGGCTCGGTCAGGAACAGGCCAAGTTGCGCGCCGGTGCGGCGTGAATAGTTGCTGACCTCAGGGGTCTCTTTCAAAAACGATTCGACGTGATTCAGCACGCGGTTGGTCTCCTCAAGAGATGTGCCGGGCGGCATCAGGTAATCGAGGACGAACGCGCCCTCATCCATCTCCGGTAGAAAATCCCTGCCAAGTTGAAAAAAAATCAGCGCGGACCCGGCGACCACGACGAGCGACGACAACAAAATCAGCCGCGCGTGACGCAAAGACCATTGCAAAACCCCCTCGTAGCGCGACGTCAACCAACGCATCAGGCGGCCTTCGCCGGCCTGTTCGGCCTCCGCTAAATCCGCTACGGCCACGTCCGTCGATACCCCTGCCTCCCGCCGCTTGAAAAACAGCCGCGCCAGCGTCGGGGTTAACAGGATGGCGAGCAGTAAGGACGCCAACAGCGCGGTCACCAGCGTCGCGGCCAGCGCGCGGAAGAAAACCGCAGTAATTCCGCCGAGAAATACGAGCGGGACGAAAACCACGATCGGCGTTAAGGTCGAGCCGATCAACGCGGGCGTCAATTCGACGATCGCGCTCATCGCCGCCTCGCGCGGCTCCTGCCCCATCGCGAGGTGGACCGTGATGTTTTCGACCATCACGATGGCGTCGTCGATCACGACGCCGATGCAGGCGGCTATGCCGCCCAGCGTCATCATGTTAAAGCTCATATTGAAGAGCTTCAGCAAGACGACCGCGATCAGCGCGGAGATCGGAATCACCAGCCCGGCTACCAGGGTCGTCCGCCAGCTCTTCAAAAAGCCGATTAGCACCAGGATGGAAAGCCCGAGTCCGATCAGGATACTTTCCGTCACGCTGCCGATCGAATCTCGCACGTTGACCGATTGGTCGTAAAATACGTTCACCTGAATGTCCGGCGGCAGCGTTTTGCGGATTTGTTTTAGTTCGTTGTTGACCGCGTCGGCGATCTCGACGGCGTTGCCGTCGGGTTGTTCATGGACGTTGACCAGCACGGCGGGCAATCCGTCGGCGGTGACGATGGTGTAGACGGGGCGCTCGGCGCTTACCACGCGCGCCAGGTTTTTAACGTACACCGGCGAGCCTTTGATCACGTCCACGACGAGGTCTTCGATCTGCTCTTTGCTCTTCAGCAGGCCGGTGACTGTCGTCAGATATAGCTTGTAATTTTCCTGCACCATTCCGGCCGAGCCGATGACGTTGGTCTTGCGAATGGCGTCGGCGACCCTGGTCAGGGGAATGCCGTAACTGTTGAGCTTTTCCGGATCGACCAGCACGTGGTATTCGGGCGGCCGGCCGCCGGTTATCCGGGCCTCCGCGACGCCGGGCAGACGGTACAGGCGTGGCGCGATATCGTAATAGGCCAGGTCATACAATTCCGCCTGCGAACGTTTCGGCGAGATGACGCTGAATCCGATCATCGGAAAGGCGGAGAAGGTCAGGCGATTGATGTAAAAGCGCGCGTCGGGAGGTAAGGTCGGTTGGATTTGCGCGATCTTGCCTTGCGTCAGGTGCAGCGCGTTCAGAATGTCCACGTCCCAGCGGAAGACGACGCTGATTTCGGACGAGCCCCGCCCGGTGACCGAACGCACGTCGGTGATGCCGGGCACGCTGCGAATGGCCTCTTCAATCGGTCGCGTGACCGTCAACATTTGAACGTCCACCGGAGCGATTCCGTTGTCCACCAGAATGACGATGCGTGGGAAATCGGTCTGCGGAAAGAGCGAGATCGGCAAGCGAAAAATAAAGGCCAGCCCAGCCAGAGCGAAACTCAGAAATACCAGCGCCAGCGCGCGGCCGTGCGTGTCGACGAATCGAGCGAGGCTTGTGGTCATTTCTTCCCCTCTTCCTTCTTGTCGCCCTTCTTATCGCCCTTTTCGTCCTTCTTGTCGTCCTTTTCGCCTTTTTCGTCCTTGTCGCCCTTTTCGTCCTTGTCCGCGTCTTTCTCCTCTTTCTCTTCTTTGTTTCGCACCTCGGTCTTGTCGGGCAGACCGTAACCGCCCTCGACGATGACCGTTTCGCCGCCGTTCAACCCTTCGACGATCCGCACTTTTCCGCCGACCGTTTCACCCGTTTCCACCTCCTTCGCGTGCGCGATGTTTTTGTCGTCGACGACCATGACCGTGCCCTTTTTCCCGTCTTCGGCGAATTGCACCGCGGCGACGGGCACGACGACGCTTCGTCTCGCGGCGCCGACCGTGATGGAGAGCGAGCCGAAATCGCCGCCTTTCAAGCGGCGCTGGCCGCCGATTTGCGGATTGGCTATTTCGCACCAGATTTCGACAGTGCGCCGCGCCGGATCGACGGCCTGATTGATGGTCGTGACGCGCCCTGAGAATGCGGCGCCGGTTTGATCGACGGGCGCAAAACTGCACGCTTGTCCCTGCCGCACGGCGTGGCTATCGCCCTCGGGCGCCTGCGCGCGCGCGACCGCGACCGATAAATTCATGACGGTGAAGATCGGCGAGTCGGGCTTCGCCATATCTCCTGGAAACATCATCTGTTCGGTGATGACGCCCGCGAACGGGCTGCGGATCTCGGTGAATTCCAGTTGGGCGATAATTCCCGCAAGTTTGGCTTTGGCCTGCTCCAACCGGCTCTGCGCGATGCGAATGTCCTTGTCGCTCGACTGTCTTTCGAGCAGGTCGAGCGATTTTTGCGCCACTTCGTAGGCCGTCTTCGCCTGCGCCAGCTCCGTTTCACTCAGGAGCAGATCGCGCTGCGGGATCGCGCCTTTTTCATACAGGACTTTGCGCCGGTCGTAAATTTTCTGGGATTGATCGAGCGCGGCTTTCGTCGTGGCGACCTGGCCGCGGGCTCGCTCGATATCGGCGGGGATCGTGCCGGCGGCGGTCTTTTGCAGGTTGGCTTCGGCGTCCGTGACCGCGGCCTTTGCCTCATCGCGTTGCGCGATGAGATCGTTATTTTCCAGGGCGGCAAGCAATTGCCCCGCCGCCACCGCGTCTCCCTTGCGCGCGTTCAGCTTGACGATACGCGCGGTGACGCGCGCGGCGATGTTGGCCTGTTCGCGCGGGAAAATGTTTGCGGGCGCCCGCACAGTCAATTCTAGGTCGGCGACTTCCGCTTTCGCGGTTTTCACTTCGACCACGGGCTTCGGGTCACTCTCCTCCTTCGAATGCGCCTTACAGCCCACGATTAGCAGGCCGCAGGCGATAGGCCATGCGATAGACCAAACAAAAGGACTGGCGTGAGTGAATCTGTTTCTACGATCTTTCATTTGCCGGAAGCCACCTCCAGATCAGCCCTGGCGTTCAAATAGTTCGCCACGCTGGTGTAGTAGTTATTTCGCGCCTGTGAGAGTTGGTTCTGCGCCGTTACGACGTCGAGCGCCGCCCCCTCGCCGCCCTCATACCGAACGCGGCTCAAGTTCAAATCCTCTTCGGCCAAACGGACCTGCTCCCGGGTCTGCGCGATCTGCGTGAAGAGATCCTTGACGCGAGCCAGCGCGCCCTGGTATTCGCGCGAGAACGTCCGCTCCGAGATCGCCCGATTGGTCTCAACCTGCTCGATGCGCGTATGAAACTGCCGCATCTGGCCGCGCGCGCGGAACCAATCAAAGACCGGAATGCGAAGGTTGATGTATGCGGCGTATCCGCGGTCATTAAACCGCAGCGCCGTTGAATCGAGTCCATATTGAAAAACGAATCCGAGCTGTGGCAGGAGCAACGAACGGGCGCGTTTCTCGTCCGCCTGGAAGCCATACCGCTCGGCGTCAAACAGATTGAATTCGGGCCGCTTCAAGTACGGCGCCGGTCGGTCCGCCTCAATCTCGTTTTCCGGCGCGGGAAGCGGTTCATCGAGCGCGTCGGCGATGATCAGAGCGTCGTTCACGCCATTTGTCCAGAAGGAGGCGAGTTCCTGATTCGCCAGCTTCGCTTCCAACTCCGCGGCCGTGAGCGCCTGCCGCAAAAACGCCGCCTGCGCCGATGCCTTGACGACGTCGGCGCGGGCCGCTTCGCCGTTTTGAAAAAGCAGTTCGGCGCGCTGTTCAAAGATTTTGTTTTCCTTGAGCGCGTCACTGATGACGGTCACCAGATGACGGGTCAGCAATAACCGGTAATACGCGATCGTGACCCCATGCCTCAGATCACGCCGGGCGATCTCGATGTCGACGCGTTTGATCTGCTGATTGGCGCGCGCGCGCTGAAGTTCGGCGCGCAACCTGCCTGAAGTGTCGGCCTCCTGCGTGATCGTCCAGAGGTTCGTGTACTGACGAATGCCGTTGAGGGAGATGAAACCGAAGGTGGACGGATCATCCAGGCGCGGGCTGGCGTAAACAAACCCATTTTGGATTTCCATTTGCGGCAGAAGACCGGCGCGCGCCTGCGAGACGTCTCGGATGGCGATCTGACTTTCCTGCTCGGCGACGCTAATCGCGTTCGGCGCAGACTCGGCCAAATGTATGCACTCGGCAAGTGTCAGGGGCGTGGGCGACGGTTGAGCCGCCACAGACGCGCAGAGCGCCGCGCCGAAAGCTACGCCCTGCAAAAATGTTCGCAGGCGCCGGCGCAGAAAGCCGCCAACAGAGCTGGCAGAGAGTTGATTCAACGTATTATCCCCATTAAATGATGTGTGGTGTTGTCGTTATTGAATGGATTGCCTTCTAAATTCACCTTGCTCAGTCGGGAGCGGTCCCGACGCCCCACCGATCACAGCCTCGCGCCGTCGATTGCGAATTAATCTAACAGCGCAGTGAAATTATCGCAGAAAGCATAAAAGGAAGATAAACGACTTATCAAACGATCCGCGGAAGATTAGACCCAGGGTGAGCGCTCAGTCGCGAGGATTGGCGCGGCTCTGATGCGAATGATGACCGCAGCCTCGCGCCCGTATCGCTCGCGCAAAAGCTGGCCGCTTTCGCCGCTCGTCGTGTGTGAGATTAATGGCCTTATCTGGGATTGACTATACGATCCCCATGTCTTTGAGCGCTTCGCCCGCGGCGGCCAGATTGGCAAGTTTCATTTCAGAGTATTTGCGTGAGAGGATCACTCCCGCCGCGCCCGAAGTCAGCGCCGCCTTCACCGCTGCCCTGACATCTGATGGCTGTGTCTTCTTCTCGCTCTGATCTGTTGGGATATCGATGTCGATGCCAGGATAGATCGCGATCTCGCCGCGCACGCCTGCCACCGCCCGTTTGGTCTCCCGCGCGACGTAATCCGCCGAGAGGCCGGCTGCAGGCAATTTATCGAAGCTTGCTTCGTCCCCGTAACCCATGATGCGGTAATGCATGGCGAGCGCCTCCTCCGGTTTGGCGTCACGGAAAATGGTCGAATGGATATTCTTCAGGTATTGTTGAAGGCGCGGGCCGCCGCAGTTGTTGTAGATCACCACCTTCAGATAATCCGAAGTCTGACGGAGCTTAGCGTAGTCCTGCTCGGCGCGGAAGAAGGGGCTGAAGGAATTGTTGTGCCAGATGTGCCAGCCGACTTGAATGCGGTTGTTGATGCCTTTGGCGGTTCCGTAAATATCGCCATAAATCTCATCTTTGCTGTCGGTCCAGAGTTTCTCCCAGGCCAGAATTTCCGGGTAGTTCAGCAGCAAGCGCCAGAAGGTAACGAAATAGCCGTCGCCCGGTCGGGCGCCGGTGTGGGCGGCGCGCGCGAATTTATCCAATTCGATCAGGCCCTCCCGCGCCCGTTCCACACTGATACCGCGATCGCGCCCCTTAGCTCGGCAGTGCTCGCAAAAACAGGTAAGAGTCGAGCGACCATTGAATCCGCCGTGGCGCGAGCCGATCGCATTGTTGAGCGGCCCCTGTCGCTCCGAGCCCCACATAATTCCGTCAATCTCATGAGACTTGATGTAGTCCTCGACCAGCGAGTTGAGGAAATAACGAACATCGGGATTATTCAAACAAGCCTGGCCGGTACGCCGACCGTAAATGTCCATCTCCGCGACCTTCTCGAAGTTCGCGATCAATCGCGGGTTGTAGACATCTTCGAACCAGCAATAGCTCCGCATGCCACGCGCTTTTGCTTTAGGTACGACGGCGGCGAGCAAATCGAAATCCCCGAGATCAGGCGCGCGCAGATTTTTGAGGATCGTTTTGTCGTAGTACTCCGGATGTAGCGCGGCGTAGCTCCCGCCGTAAAAGGTTTTGGTGTCGTACTCCTGCGCGCCGTGATCTGGCAAAGGTTGTCCCGGCGTCTGGCGACCCGCAATGCCGCGACCGTAAGTGAAGACGGCGAGCATCAGCGCGTTAATTCGCGCCCGCTCCTGAAAAATATCGAGAACCTTATCCACGCCTTCATCCACGAAGGAGACTGCTCCGACTTGAATAGCTATGAACTTCCCGTTGGCCTGCGCCTGTGATGTGAATGGCGATGCGGTCGTAGATTCCCTATCCACTCCGCTCGCCGAGACCGAATGACTGCCAACACCGGCCACGGAGATGGCCGTGACTCCTTTCAAGAAGTTGCGTCGTGATGAGCGTTTTACTCTTTTCTCCGATTTCTGCATGGCGTGCGCTCCTTATGGTTTTAGCCACTTCGCGAACCACGCTATCGCCGCCTGACGAGCAGAGGGCGTAACGGCGTGGCCAGTCTTCTCTTGAATGAGCAGTTGGAATTTTTCTTCGGCGCCCGCTTTGGCAAAGGCCTGACGCGCGCGTGTGGCGCATTCCGTCACGCCAGGCATCGGCGTTCGCGGGTCTGAATCGCCGTTGATCACCAGCAGCGGTCGGGGCGCGATGAGCGGCAGCATTCCCGGCCCATCAAACTCACTGTAGACTCCGGGAACCACGCGGTCATAAAGCTTGCGCACGAAATCTGCGTTGATTTCCACCACGCCTTCGTCTTTGGCGGCGCTGTTGAGAGCGGACTGGAAAGTCTCCACGCGCGACCGCCAGGAGTTGTTGTCTAACGCCCAGCGGAAACTCTGCACGCCGATGCACGGCACGGCGACGGCGACACGCGGGTCAACGGCTGCAGCCATGTAGGTCTCCATGCCGCCTTTGGAAAATCCGATCAGTCCTATGCGCTTCGCGTCAACATCCGCGCGCGTCTCCAGGTAATCGATGAGCCTCAAGACATCCCACACGGTGTCGTAAAGAAAAGGATGCTCATGGCCAGTTCGGTAAGCGCGCAGGATAGCCTCATTGTAATCCGCAGAGCCCTTGCCCGCTTTGGAGCGCTCGCCGTGGTAGCGGCCGTCGATCGCCACACCGATGAAGCCCATCCCGGCCAGTTCCTTCAAGAGCGCCAGTTGACCCTCTTTATTGCCGCCCGTGCCGTGCAGCGCAATAACCACCGGACGCCGGCCCACGGATTTGGGCTGCTTCACAAGGATTCCCGGCACGCGTTGCTCCGCATCCGCAGCAAAGGTGAAATGCGTTTGCGTCAGGCCGTCAGTGTCGCCCAATTCTTGCGCCTCCGGCGAAAGCGGCGCGCGAGGACGGTCAATCAGCTTCAGGAAAGCGGCGCGTCTGACCGCCTGGTCTGCGACCTGCGTTTCCGTCGCTGTTGATGTTCTTTCCACTTCCGATCCGGACTGTCGGCTCTGTGAGCCACTTCGTTGTAACTTGACGACGACGTAAGGCGTTTCCTTCTCCAAGTCTGGATAGATTGTCCCATTACCCTGGTTGTCAATCGCTTCGATGAAGTACATCAAGTCCCACTGTGGGAGGACTTGCTCGGCGGGAATGACCGCTTGGTACTGGTCTCTCGTCCCCGTTGGCGTCATCTCCAGAGTCCGGTAATCCTGATACTGGTTGACGCTACGGTAACGCAGGCGGACGGACTTGATCCCGGATTGATCTCGCGCCTCAGCGGTGACGGTCAAAGGCTTTTCCGCCGGGGCGCTAGTCACAGGCCGGCTCGTCAGCGTCGGCGGTTCGCCGTCATCACCAGGCGCAGGTTTGCGTGTCAAAAAGCGGGCAACCGAGGCGTTGTTCCGCGTGGCGGCCGGGGGGATACTCTCCCTCTCCTGTTGCAGCGCTTTCAAGCCCTTCTTCAATTCGACCAACTCATCCCTCCAATGACCGGAGAGGCCCGAACTGGGTAGTCCCATCATCAGATCGTCGCTATAGACATCCCCAGCCGCCTCGACGAGCTTCTCCCAGGCTTGAATCGCCAGTCCCTCGCGCGCGATGGCGTCATCGAGGGCAGTCGCGTCCTGCGACTGCTTGAACAGGGCATAACTGAGCCCGGCGTGAATTCTGCGTGAATGATACAAGGCCAGGTTGGCCAGGATTTTCAAATCGACCATCGTCGAATTGAACTCCTTGTTGCGATTTTGGCCTACACGACTCTCCGCCTCCCCCACCAATCTCAGGACGTCCGCCGACGCCTGCGCGAACCATTGACTGGTTCTGAGCGGATGACGCTTTGCCGAGTCTTTCCCTTCCAGAAGATTCCGCGCTGCTTCTTCCATGCTCAGGAACTGCTCGGTGTCGCTAGGCTCGGCTTTGGCATAGGCAGGCAAGTCTTCGCGGCGTTGTTTTTCTACCCAGCCTCTGGTCGTCGGGAAGCGGTTGTACGGAAAGTTGTAAGCCTGAGCCATTGGCAATACCCAACTGGCGCGGTGCAAGGCTTGCTCCACAAACGGCGCCGCCTCTTTGCCGAAGCGTCGCTCAAACTCTTTACCCCAGACCTCCGGCGGGGTATCGGGGTTATATCCCAGGCGACCAAAGACCTGGAAGAAATGCCAGTACCGCTCAAACTCCCAGTCGTAATAGCGGTACTGCGGCCGTAGCAAATCGAACGGTTTCATCTCATGCGGATGCGAAGCCATTTTCGTGGCCAGCATCTCGTTCACCTCGAAGCCGCTGCCGTCATAGATGTGAGTGCTCTCGGCAAACCGCCGCGCATACTCCGGGTCGCCCCAAAGCAAGACTCGTGTAGTGCCCCCGGTCCAGAGTTGCCATTGCATACCGTACCTCTGCGGGTAACGCAGCAGGTCGGCATAACCATGACGCCGGTCATGTTGATTCTGCTTGTTGATGTGTGTGGGGTGGAACGGCAAACCCACCTGTTCAGCCCAGTACTTAGTGTTGAGCCTGATCTTGACGCCCATCTCGAGGGCCATATCAATCAACGAGTCGGGAAAATCTTTGATCCGCGCGTCGAACAAAACGTTCGGGCCATAATCTTTCATGACCTGATAGATACCCTTCCAGAACGCGGGCATCTCTTCCTTTTTGAGGCCCGACTCGCTGTGCATGCGAAACTGGACGGCATGCAGGTTGGGTACCAGCTTGAGGAACTTCGCCAACGCCGCTTTGTGATAAGTCATCAGGTCCTTTTCCGTCAACCCGGTCACGATCCCTGGCCTGGGCTTCCCTGGCTCCGCATCTTCGACGCCGCCCGATTGCACACCCCCTCGATAGATGTGATCCCAAAGACCGGCGGTGAAATCCAGCCCCCGCTCGCGCGCCATCTCGATCAGCCGGTTGAGCATCTTGAGATTGCGCTGCTGCTGTTCTTTCGTCAGCCCCACGACGCGGACATCGGGAAAGCCTTCGACATCTAAAAAGTAAGGATAGGCCGGGGCGAAGTAGCCCGCATTCTCGTATCCGAAGATCAAGATGAAGGTGTTGAACCGATCGCGGGCCAGCATGTCAAAGTACCTGGTCCAGTACTCTTCATTGAAGAAGCGTCTCTCGAAATCGGCCTGCTGCATGGTGTAGATGGAAACGCCGCGCTCGGCCACGTAAGGCTTCTCCGCCGCATCCCGGACTTCGCCAAGCGGGTTATTCGGATCTGCAGCCCAACCGACACGGTCAGCCACATCCAGTAGCGCATACATCAAACCACGATCGTCGGCCCCGCTCACAAGCAATGTTGCCTTCCCATTCCACTTGGTCCGGCGGATCAGCAGCGACTCGGCGCCTTCCGGCGGCGCAACGCCCAAAGATTTGCTCAAGACCGCCGCGGCGCCTGAAGCATCGGCTCGACCCGCCACAATCAGCGTTTCTCCACGAACCGTCTCCAAGCTGTTGGCCTGCTCAACGGCGACGCCTCTGGCTTTCAGGGCGGCGGCGAGTTTATTTAGCCCGTGCCTGGCGGCGAGGCCTGGGACATCGTCGGAAACGATGGAGATCCTCACTTTTGACGATGCGCTTTGACCGCTCCACGGCGCGGCCGCGAGCGCTAGAATGACCATCACGGAGAGGGCGGGCGCCGCCTTTGAAATATAAGCCAGTTTCATGTCGTCCTCTTCATAGTTACTTGAGCTTATAAAGAAAGATTCCGTGGCCGACTCCTGCCGGCTCGTTATTGCGGGCCGACTGGAAGGCGAACCATTTGCCGTCGGGACTGACTACAGGGTTTGACGCCTTGTAGGCTTCGTAGTCTCCCCAATGTGTCATGCGGACGTAGTCCGCGCTATTCGGCTCCAATTTCAGCTTCCAGATGTCTATGTATCTCGAGTTCTGCCGCACCGGCCCGCCCTGCTCGCGACTCGACTCGACGAGAGTGTGCTTCCCGTCCGGAAAGATGCCCTCGACCTCGTTATACTCGTCGGGAATCTTGCGATACACCGTCACTTTTTTTGTAGCGAGATCCACGCCCATCACATCGGCGTATGGAGAGCGGTAACAGACGTAGACCAATTCCGTGTCGTTATTACGGAAGTCCTGAGCTTCGAGCGTGCATTCCGGGGCTTTGGCGCGAATGATCTCCTGCTTGTTCTCCAGCATGGGCGCGCCATTCTTGTAGACGATGTCGGCGGTATAGATGACCGACTCGCCCTGCGGCAATTGATCGGGGTATTGGCCGCGCGTGTTGGACCAGGCGATCTTCATCTGCTTGCGCGAGATGGCCACACCTTCCGAGATTTTGTGATTGAGCGGTGCGGGCGGCTCTTTGGCGTCCGCCTTCAGCACCCACATTTCCTGGTCGCGCGAGCGAGTAACGCCGATGTCCTCGAACGTCCGTGCGCCGATCAGGAAGAAGTCGCCGTTGGGCAAATATTGCACGCGCAGGAATCCTTTGTGAAGGAAATGCCCGGTCAGCAGCCGGATCATCCTGGTCTCAAGATCAATCTCGAACGCGTCGCCGAAGCTTTTGCTTATAAACGCGATGCGCTTGCCGTCGGGAGACCACGCGGCCCGCTCGCCGAATCCGGTCAACTGAGTGATGTTGGGCGGCAGGTTATTTTCCGGGCCGCCACTCTTCTTCCCTTGCCCGAGGCCGAGCTGCGATTGGCAAAGCATCGCGGCTGTCAGCAGACATAACCAACTCATCCTGTCGGATAAAAGTGATTTTCTCATGTATCCCTCATCAACTTAGCATCAGGTCAAGGCGATCACTTCGTAGTCCATGACTGAAGGAATTTCAAACTGCACGGTTCGGTCACTCTGCTTGAATGGCAGGCTGCGCCCTGCGCGCAGCGCTTGCACACTGCCGACCTTCTTTCCTGCGGAGACGTCAAATTCAACCTGCTGCGGGCCAATGGCATAGAATCGCCGGACGAACCCACGGGTCATGTTCGGGTTGTTATAGTTGACGATGTGCAGCGCGTAACCCGGCTCGGTCTCCCAGGCGAAGACCTCGGCCATGCCCTCGCCAGTGATTGATACTGGTTGTCGCTCGGCGCCCAACACCCAGCGGACTGAGTTTTGGATTAACTGGCTGAGGTCGGTATTCCCCGAACGCCAGAAGGTGCGATCAATGTCGCCGGAGAAAAATGCCACGCGAGAATTCCCTTGCTGTCGCAGGACGGCCGCAGGCTCATCCGTGCGCGGAGCGCGCGGGTAGACCATCTCCGGCGGGAAGGCCGGATAGTAGGGCACGACACTCAACACCGGCGGCCCCGGCTCTAATGCCCGAATCGTCACGCGGTTCTCGGCCCCCGGCAACAGCGCCGTCCCCTCAAAATCCTTGAGAATCGCATGACGATGCTCAATCCGCATGTAGCTATTGCCGAAGGGGCCGATTGTTTGACCGGCGACGTTCGCCCCGAAGAGGTCGGCCAAAGCGAAGTCGCGCCGTGGGTCGCCCCATTCGTTGTAACGCGAAGTCTCGAACGTCGCCCACACGGAACCGCCTGACGCCGCGTACCGCCTGATCTGCTCGCACTGACCGTCGCTGAGATAAGCCGCATTGGGGAGCAGCAGCGCGCGATATTTCTTCAGCGTCTCCGGCGTGAGGTCTTCCTGGTGCACGAAGTCAAATAGGAAGCGGCCTTCGAGCAGCGCGTAGTAAAGCCCTTGCAGGTAATCGCTCGTCTGAAACTGATCGCCTCCCCGCGCCCCCCCTGACCTTTCGCCGGACTTGTAGAACGCAATGGAGCTTTGCGGGTAGAGCACTCCGAGGTCGGCCACCGATCGCCGGTTGCGGAAATGTGGCTCGTTGGCCGCCAGCCAATTGAAGAATGAATGCCCGACCTCGCGCCAGCGGTTGTCTTCGGGCGCGCCGCCGAGCCAGTGGAACCACGGCGCCATACCGCTGGCTGTCGTTTGCGCCATCCACAGTGTCGCTTCGGCGGGCGACTTCGTGACGTGGCGCCAGGTCGGGCGGCTGTTGCTGTAGGAGCCGGTGACGTTAGTGATGGCGCCGCCCTTCATCACCGATTGCGCGACGCGGCCTTGCTGGGCGCAGTCCCAGATCACCGTATCGCCGGAGCGCCCCTGATGATCGGCGTTGAACCAACCGGCGACTTCGCCCAGCCGCTTGACGTCCTTCACCGTGCGAATGCCGCCGCCCAGGTTGCCGACGTAAACCGAATCGGCCTTCTTCTCTTTGGCGACCCGGTCCCACAGCCTCCAGACTTCAAGCACGCGATCCATGTATACGTCGTAGTATTTGCGGTAAAGCTGGCTCGTCGCGTCGGTCTGTCCGGGCGGCGTCCCTCCCACTTTCTCCCGATAAACTTTCTGGCAGCTCTCGCAGTAACAAACTGTCAGCGCGCCCGTGCTCGGCCAGCCGTTGGTGAAGAAGCCGTCCACCGGGTAACGCCCGTTGATCTCGCGGTAGATTGCGGGCATCTGCTCAGTGAAGTAGGGTGAGAACATGCAGGTCTTGTAGAGCCAGGTGGACTCATTGTGTTTGCGTGGCGAGCCGTCGCGGTTGCGCTCGAACCATTCGGGGCGCGCCTTGAGCGCCTCTTCATAGGCGTAGTTGCAGTCCATCCGCGCCACCACGCGCAGGCCGCGCTTCTTAGACGCGGCTGTCATTTCGCCGAACAGATCGCGTGAGCCGAGGAACTCGCTTCGGTGGTGATATGGCGTCTGGGTGGGATAAAAGGCCACGATGCCGCCGCCGTTCAGAAGCAAGGCGTCAACTTTGAGCGAGGCCCAGTAATCGGCCCAGGCGTTTACGTCCATCGTGAGTGGATCGCGCTCGTTGAAGTTGATCTGGCCACAGCGGCGCATTACCGCGTACCACGGCTTTCCATTTTCCTGCGCCTGCAGTTCGCCTGCCGAAGCGACGATTACAGAGGCGGCGGAAACAGCCAGGAACTCCCGGCGTGTGATCGAATCTGTCTTGTGCGGTGTCACAGCATCTGCTCCTGTAAAGTGTTGAGTCGCTCCTTCGAGGTCAATGTAATTTTCATGATTTCCATCCGGTACTTAGCATCAAACTCTCGGTAGCGGGCCGGTAGTCTCCGGCCCACTACCGAATTTATCTCTGGACAGCTCGGGGGCGATTGCAGCCCTGTTAGAACTGGAATCTCAGTCCCATTTGCATCGACCGCATGCCGCGCGCGCTGCTGATCTGGCCGAACTGCGAGCTGTTGATGGAGCTGTTCGGCGCTCACAGGTTGACGTGGTTCAACGCATTGAACATATCGGCCCGGAACTGGAGCGTCTTCTTCTCCGTGATCTTGAAGTTCTTCGCCAGCGATAGCTCGACGTTCCACGCGCCGGGGGCGCCGACCAGGCTCTTGCCAGCCGTCTCAGATCTCATAGTCGCCGAAAAAAGTTGTCAGGTGTCAGGCGAAAAATTCCTGAATCGGTTTGAAGCCGACGTACTTCGTGCCCGAAGCCGGTTCGACGTAATGGAACGCCCTTCCTGAAGGCGTGTTTTGAATCGTCTTTGACCAGTCAATGCCCATCGCCGAATAGATCGTGCAGGCGATGTCCTCCATATAGATCGAGCGCCCCGCGGACCATCCGAAATCAATGATCTTCCCGCCGGCCTCGTCGGTCTTGCCGATGACCGCGCCGCGCCTGACGCCGCCACCCGCCAGCATGCCCGAATGGACATGCATGTAATGTTCGCGGCCCTTGCGCGTCTCGCTGATCGGCCCCGTCGTGCGGCCGAACTCGCTCATTGCAATAACCAGCGTTTCATCGAGAAGCGTCTTGCCTGGACTGTGTTTCGACGGAATGCTGTCGAGGTCTTTGATCAAATTGCTGAACGCGACGTCGAGTTCACGGATCAACACCGGATGGTTGCGCGTTCCTTCTTTGTAGATATTGCCGTGATGATCCCAACCTCCGTGACTGGCCAAGATGAAGCGCGTCCCGGCGTCGGCTCGAAACAGATTGCGCGCCAGGATCAGAGAGACGCCGATGGAGCTGGCGCCGTATCGCTTCTTGTCATCATCTGTAATGGCCATTACTTCAGGCACGCGCGGGTCGTTCATAATCGCCCAGGCGCCGCGATAATATTCATTGTAGTCGCTGAAGCTGCGGTCGGGGTGGGCATTGCCGCTGCGCAGCGCGCCGTCTAGCTGCTGCAATCTCTCCCACCGGCGTTTTAACGTCTCTTCCATTCCCTTCTGTGGCGCAAAGTTCGGCGGGCCGTCGTTGACCGATAAACTCAGCGGGCCGATCCCCGCCGAAAGGAACCCCTGATTGATCAGCCCGGCCTGATTGCCCGCCATATTCATGGCGATGAAAGCGGGCAGCGAATCAGTGGGCTTGCGCTCTCCCGCCAACTCGTGACAGACGACTGCTCCGATCGCCGGGACTTCTTTAGCCAGCGCCAGGTTCAGCGGATGGCCGGTCTGGATGTAATACTGCGCGCGGCCATGCACTGCGTCCCAGGCGGTCAAGCTGCGCACGATGGAGACACGGTCGAGCACACCGGGCAGATGCTTGAACAGCCCGACGGGCAGCTTCAGGTCATTCGCATAGCTGCGGATGTCGAAATAGTTCGGCGTCCATGGGCCCTCTTTGGCGTCGAGGGTGTCTATCTGGCTCATGCCGCCTTCGATGTTGATGAACAAGACCTGGCGCGCTGTGCCCATCGGTCTGACTTTCTCCTGAGCGCGGACGTTGAACGGACGAAAAGCGTTGAGATAACCGCCGATCAGACTGACGCCGCCAACGCGCAATAGTTCGCGCCGCGTAAGAGCCGGGATATTTTGTTTTTGCATAGCTTTTTGGACCTCGGGTCTGTCGTTTTTCAGTAGTTGAACACAAAATCGAGCTTATTGAGCAGGCTCCAGTGCAAATCCTCCGCCCCCTGCCGGCGATCCTGCTCGATCCACGACAACGCCAGTTGTCTCTCCGCCGGCAGCGGATAGCGCGACAGCGTCGCCAGATACAGATCATCAACAATCTCGGCGCTCGTCTTCGCCGACTTCACCAGTTGATCAACCATACTGCCGTTGGCGGCCATCACTCGTTTAGTCACAAATGGGCTGTTCATAAGCGTCATCGCCTGCAGGATCGAGCCTACTGATTGGCGATCGAACTGCTCGCGGTTGGCCTGCCCGAATGTGCGCAGGAAATTTTTAGCCTCGCCGTTGTTGATGTCTTCGGGCGATGCGGCCTCAGTCCAGAAACGCGCCGGAGCGATCGGGACGTCGTACACATAATCTCTGCGGTTGTAATTGCCGAAGACCTGTGTGGCTTGGCTGATCGCGTCGTGAAGCTGCTCAGCCGTCAATTGCCGGACGTAGTGGCGCGCGAAGTAGGGCGTGTAGCTCTCCTTCCATTCGCCGTCAAAACGCGATGAGAGTTGATAGGCGCTCGACCGCGCGATCGTGCGCATCAGGCGCTTCAGGCTGAAGCGATGCGCCGCGAAATCCTGCGCCAACGCATCGAGCAGATCGGTGTTCGTCGGCTGGCAGGTCCAGGGCGCGGGCAGCGTGGTCTTCGGGTCTTGCCGCGCCAGGTCAAACGAATCAATCGGATCAACGATGCCAAGGCCGAAGAACTGCTTCCAGATCAGATTGACCGTGGCGCGCGCGAACTGCGGATGCGTCGTCAGCATGCGCGCGAACTGCGGGCGGAGCGATTTGCGAAGGTCGGCTTTTTCGCCAGTCAATATGAAGGTCGGCTGAACCTCGCCGCCTTCACGCTGAAGCCGGACCTGGCTCCACCCCTTCGTATCGTAACCGGTTCCATCCTCGGTAACTGTGTAGCGGTCCTGGTACGTGACCACCCGGATGCGCGTCTTGCCGAAGAAGGCGGCCATGGCCCAAAAATCTCTACGCTTCTTCGAGGTCAGATCCAGGCTGACCTTTTCGAGAAAGCCCTTGCCGCCGTGACACGAGATGCACTGATAGTTGACGCCGAGAAAGATCCGCGCCGAATTGACGATGATCTCGTCGGCCGTGTCTTCGTAGTTGTCGTCGTACATCGTCGCGCCGGTGACATGCCAGCGAGTCAGGAAGCCCGACGCCGCGGCGTCCGGCATCCAGTTGGTGTTGGGCGCGGAAACCGTCAGCATCTCGGTCACGAACCGGTCGTAGGGTTTGTCCTCTTTGAACGACTGCCTGATCCATGCGTCGAAATGTTTCAGCGTGGGATTGCCGATGCGGTTGCCGCAATTGCGCACCAAGTCGCCGTACCAGTAACTCCAGTGATCAACCCAGGCCTGGCTGTCAATCAGCTCATCAATCAGCTTGTCGCGCTTGTTCGGATCAGTGTCGCCCACGAACGCCTTGAGTCGATCAGTCGTCGGGATGCGCCCGGTTAAATCGAGGTAAACGCGCCGGCAAAATTCGTAATCGCTCGCGAGCGGCGCATGCGGAACGCCGTCTTTCGCCATTGCGCCGAAAAGGTGTTCGTCAATCAGGTTCTGAATGGCGAGCCTTTGCTCACCCGCGCCGGCGCGCGGCAATTTCTCGGCGACGCTGCTCGTGAGCTCGCTGACCTGTTTGTCGGGGCGCGCGGGATTGAGCTTCTCGTCCGTGTGTTCACCCGGGAACTTATTTTTCCCAGGCGCCTGTTTCTGCGCTTGCAGCGAATCGGCTCCCAGCCAGACCAGGATTGCGATCCAGAGCGCGATGAGCGATGTTTTGGAGATTGCCTTAGGTCGCATTGTGATGAACCTTTCTACGTCTGAGCTTTGTCAACGCGATTTGCGTTGATCATTGATTACTTCAGGATCGACGATCATGCCCGCCGGCTGACCCGCGCCCGCCACGGTATTGATGAAACCTTTAGCGTCAACTTTTCTGACGCGCTGATTGGCGCGGTCGGCGATGAAAACGCCGCCGTCTTTGGCGATGGCGATCTTTTGTGGCGTGTTCAGTTCGGCGGCGATGGCCTCTTTGCCGTCGCCGCTGAAGCCTGCGCGCCCCGACCCGGCGATGGTCGTTATCACTCCGGCGCGAACCACGCGGATGCGATTGTTGCCGCTGTCTGAAATGTACAGGTTGCCCGCAGCGTCTAACTTCACATCAGCCGCCGAAAAGAGCTTCGCCTTCCCCGCCGGGCCGCCGTCACCCACAAATCCCGCGCCCCCAAGCCCTTCTCCCCCGCCGAAACCAACCACGGTCTGAATCTTGCCATCCGCCGTGATGCGTCGGACACGGCTGTTCGCCGCGTCGCTGACGTAAAGGCCGCCGTCAGGCCCGACCGCCACGGCCATCGGCAGGTTCAACTGCGCTTCGGTTGCCCGGCCGCCGTCACCGCTGAGTCCGGCCACTGATCCGGCGATCACCGTCAGAATTCCGCTGCGGTCAAGCCGCCGCACGACGCGGTTGTAGGTGTCGGCGATCAAAATATTTCCCGCGCCATCAACCGCGACGCCCTGGGGGTTATTGAGCGCGTCCTTCGGCGCAGGGGCGTCATAAACGGTGGTCGGAGCGTTGCCAGAGCCGGCAATTGTCGTGATTACGCCCTGGCGATCTATGCGGCGGATGCGGTGATTGAACGTGTCGGCGATGAGCAGACGACCATTCGCATCGAAGGTCAGATCATGGGGCGCGTTGAGCTGGGCTTTGGTCGCCGGACCACCGTCGCCGCTGAAGCCTCCTTCGCCAGTCCCCGCGATCACGGTCAGACGGCCCCGCGGGTTGAGTTTGAATACGCGATGCGCGCCGATGTCAGAGATGTACAAGTCGCCTTTGTCATCAAGCGCGAGTCCGTTCGGATAGATCAGCCGAATGGGTGTGTTCTGCTTCTGTTGCGCGCGCTGGCGCGGCGCCGCCACTAAGCAAATCCCCGCCAGCAATAAACCAATGGTGAGTGATACCTTTATTGCGTAGTACACCAAGTTATCTCCCGAAGGTTGTCATTGGCGCTCAGTCCTTGCCTGATCCTCAACCGGTTGACTTTAAGGTAAGCCGGTTGAGGATCAGGCATGCGCGCATCAGGGAGGCTCAGAAGATATACTTCAGAGCGACTTGAATCTGCCGCGCATCACCCGTCTTACCGGTGATGAAGCCGAACGACGCGCTGTTAGGGTTGCCGTTGGCCCCGCCCAAGTTCGGATGGTTCAACACGTCGAAAGCCTCGATGCGGAACTGCAGCTTATGGGTTTCAGTAATGGGGAAATTCTTGCGCAAACCGACGTCGAAATACCAGACGCCTGGGTTAGTCAAGATGTTGCGCTGCTGGGCGCCGAAAGTCCCAGCCGCCGGCGCCGTCCATACTGGGTCTTGCCCTGCGGCGCAGCCTCTCGTTTGCCCATTGGCTAATTTGACGCAAGGGTTGAACCAGGTCGCAGACTCGGTGAAGTCCGTCCTCATCGTACCGGGCTCTCCGACCAGATTCCAAAACTGCGAGCCGCTGCCCGCGCCCACTCCGGCGAAATCATCGTTTGTCCGAATTGAGAACGGGCTGCCGGATTGATATTGGTAGATGCCTGACACCTCCCAATTACCCAGCAGCTTATGCGCCAGCCCCGAACCTCCCCGCAAAAACGGCAGTTCGTAAATGGCGTTGACGATCACCACGTGTCTCCGGTCGAGGTCTGAAATGCCGTAATAGGCATGATCATCGTAAGCGTTCGGCAGGGTGTCTGTCAGGCTCGAACCGTTGTCGGTGGTCTTCGAGAGCGTATAAGCCACACCGAATTGCAAACCTGTCGCCGACCTCCGCTCCAGACTCATCTGCAAGCCGTTGTAGCGGGAGGAGCCGGAATTCTCCGACAGCCCGATTATACCCATGCCACGGAACGGGCGCAGCGCGTTCACGTTGACGCCCGGATTGGCCTGGACGGTTCCCGGCAGCAATTGATTGAGGTTGCGCTTCCGCTGATTGTGCAGGCCGCGCCGCCCTACATACCCGACCTCCACTTTCGTGGCCCAGGGCAGTTCGCGTTCAACCATGACGTTCCAGTTCCAGGCCGTGGGGATCTTGAAATCCAAATCCTGCATGGTGATGGTGAACGGGAAGTCGCGCTCGGCAGCCCCGCCCGGCGCATCAACCAGGCCGTTGATGACCGTCTGCTGCGGCTCGAAGGGGGCGTTGCCGCCCAGCGCCGTGTCGCGGTTGATCATCGTGCGGTTCAGGAACATCCCTAAGCCGGCGCGGATCGCCGTCTTGTGATTCGGCGCGAAGGCGATCCCGAGGCGGGGCTGGAAGGCATTCTTGTAAGTTTTGGAGAAGCCGTCCGGCAGATCGTGATACAACTGATTAAACGCGC
This sequence comes from Blastocatellia bacterium, assembly GCA_035714085.1. Taxonomy (GTDB): domain Bacteria; phylum Acidobacteriota; class Blastocatellia; order RBC074; family RBC074; genus JAJVID01. Next base: position 34,246 of record DASTMP010000358.1, on the reverse strand, counting down.
CGCTGTGAAGCTCAGGGATGCGGCCCCCTTCAGCTTCCGGGACTCCATCGCCGGGCAGCACGATGCCGTTGAAAGGATTGCCGCTGACGATAAATCCGCCCGCCCGATCTACGACTGCCGCCTTCGTCGGGTCATAGAAATTGGGGTCGAACATGGCGATGTTCCCCCACTGGCTGCTCCACGGCGGCCAGTAGGACCAGCGAACGCCCGCCTCGATGGTCAGGTTCCTGCGCGCCTTCCAACTGTCCTGGACGTAGAGGTCGGTGGCCGTCGCCACCCAGGGCACGTAGCCTTTCGCGCCCAATTCCGTGTAGTCGTTGAAATTGCCCAGCAGGACGTTGGCAATCGCCACGCCCGTGGTCATCGGGTTTCCGGAATCGAGGAAGCGGAAAGAACCGTTCTGATTATATGTGGCCGGAGCAGAGGCGGTGGTGTGCTGAATAAAATCGTTCTGCCCGGAACGCTCGATGACCACGCCGAACTTGACGGTATGGTTGTTGATGATCTTCGTCGTATTGTTCGCCCATGAGTAGACGAAGCCGGCCCAGGAGCCTGGGTAGGGACTCAGGTCGAAACCACTGAACCCGGTGATAGATGTGTTCGGGATCTTCTCCGGAAAGAGCTTTGTGCCGGGAAAGAGGAAGGGAAAGTTGAGGCCGTAGGTCGAGCGCTTGCAATTGGCCCCGCAGGCCGGGTCGGCGTCAATCGTGCCCTTCCCGTCGGAGTTCCCCGAAAAGGTGAACTCGTTGATGAAGGTCGGCGAGAAGGCGCTTATCAAGCTCAGCGCCCCCGTGCTGTTTGGCCTCGACCAGAGGGCTTCGAAGCGGTCCAGGTTCCCCTCAAACGGTGAGCTGAAACGCCAGGGGATGTGGGTGCCGCGGAAGCTGAAGTGATGTTTCTCGTTCAGCATGTAATCAATCTTGAGCGTATCCTTGCGAGTGTCCGAGAACCTCGGCTCGGTCCCGATCCAGTTCGCCGAACCCTGCCTGAATCCAGGCGTGGGTAGCGGGTAGGCGTTGAGCAGCGCACGGCCATTCGGGCTGATGCGGCTCAGCGGAATGATGTTCAGTCCCTGCGGGTTGTCAGCGGTCGCGCGCGAAGGGTCGCTGAACTGCTGGCCCGTGTTCGGATCCCTGACGACGGCGCTGCGACCCAAAAACTGATTGGACGGATTTAGCAACTCACTGAAGTCGCCATTGCGCATTGCCAATGTGGGGACCGTCCCGGTGGCCGTGTTCTCCTGTCGCCGGTAAAGCCACTCCTCGGCGAAGAAGAAGAAGAGCTTGCTCCGATCCTTGTTGAATTTGCCAGGGATGAAGATGGGGCCGCCCACGTCGAAGCCGAACTGGTTGAAGCGGAATGCTTCCGCGGCCTTCGAGATCCGCGGATCATTGCTCTTGTTTCGCGTCCAGGTGTTGGCGTCGAGCGCCGAATTGCGGAAGTTTTCAACCAGGTCGCCGTGGAAGTTGCGCGTGCCGCTCTTGGTGACGAAGCGGATCTGGCCCCCGGAAGAACGCCCATATTCGGCTGAGTAGTTGGCCGTCAGGATCTGCACCTCCTGGACCGTATCCACGTCCTGCGCGCCGAGCATCGAGCCGGAAGAACGTGTGCGGGTCGCGACCGCTCCGTCGACCATCACGACGTATTCATCCGACCGCCCGCCGTTGATACTGAACCCGCCGTTGCTCACACTGTCAGGATCAAAAGTTCCTATAGCGCCGCCGGTAACTCCAGGCTTGAGCAGCGCCAGATAGATCGGATTGCGCCCGTTCAAGGTCAGGTCCTGAATCTGCCGCGCCTCGACCGTGCGTCCCACCTGCGCCGTCTCAGCCTGTACCTGGCTGGTGGAAGCCGCCACCTCGACGGACTCGGCTACGGTTCCTACTTGGAGGTCAACATCCACGCTGATCTTGCTTGCGGCGTTCAGCTTGATTTTGGTTTCAACGAACCGTCGGAAACCCGGGGCCTCGGCTGTGATGGTGTAGTCGCCGACCACCAGATTCGGAAAAACATAGTAACCGTCCGCGTTGGTGGTTGTTTGCCGCCGGTCGCCGTTCCCCTGGTTTGTCGCCGTCACAGTGGCATTGGGAATGACGGCTTTCGAACTCTCGCGCACGAAGCCGGAGATCTGGCCAGAATCGAATTGCGACCTGGCCACGGTCGCGGATGACAGCATCAACAACGCGACGGTGAATGAGAGTTTGATCAACTGCCCGACTGAGATACGAAGTAAAAGAAGCTTGGAAGGTGAAAGCATGCCGACCTCCTTCTGGTTGTAGAAACCATACAGGATGCCGTGGTCGCGCGAGGCCACAGCGTTTGCTCGAAGGAACTTCCAGCAAAACCGAAGCCACTCGGCCTAAAACAGCCTGAGCCGGTAGCAGTGTAAGTTTCAGGAAATGTGTAGGTGATTAAGGCTTAGAGCTTTATCCGCTCCGCCCTATCTCTATCGTAATTGTATTGGCTTGGCGCCTACTCAATACTTTCAACTGTCCCGCGAAACGGCGCCAGGATGGGGGGAATGTGATTATGACGAATCATACCTTCTCGCTCGATCTATAGCGCAGCCTTGATTCGCTTGATTTCTACGCCCTTCTTTTCCGTTTTTATTTCTTTGTATCCCAGTTCACCCGATAAGTCGCTGGCGGCGCGGATTACTGATCGCGTTACCGCCGGAGTTCTCTCTTCGGTCAGACGGAAGGTCGGCCCCGCGATGCTCATAACCGCTACAACCCTGCCCGAATAATCCATCACGGGCGCGCCGATGCACTTGAGGCCTTCCTCGAACTCCTCGTTATCCATCGCGTAGCCACACCGACGGATGAGCTTCAACTCAGCTTTCAACCGCGCAGGCTTTGTGAGCGTGTGACGAGTGTAAGCCGTCAGCTCGAGCTTGTTGATCAACTCGTTCTGCTCGTCTTCCGGCAGGAAGGCGAGCATGGCTTTGCCCACCGAAGTGCAGTGAAGTGGCGTTCGGCGACCGACAGTCGAAGGAGTTCGCAGCGTACGGGGGCTTTCGACGTTGGCGATGGATAGCATCCGGTCTCCATTCAGGACGCAGATATGAGCTGTCTCGCCAGTCTCAAGCACGAGGCGCTCCAGATATCGCCGCGCGCGTCCTCGCAGGTCGATTTGCGCAATGGCTTTGCTGCCAAGCTCAAAGAGCTTCAGCCCCAGACGATACTTCCCGTTCTGGGCTATCTTCTCGATCAGGCGGTGGCGCTCCAGAACCTGAAGCAGGCGGTGAACGGTGCTCTTGTGCAGCCCCATCCGTTCAGAGATTTCAGATGCCCCCAGTTCAGGACTTTCGTCTGCCAGCAGGTCCAGGATGCCCAGCGCACGGTCAAGCACTTGCACCTGGTAAGGAGAATCAACAGCCTTCACCTTGGTCTTCACTACCCCTTCACTTCTCCGAGATTGGTAAGATGAGTGTATTTCACTATATGAGATGGCGTACCTTATAACGAAACTAGCTTTGGCTGTCAAGAAGCGGCGCCCGCAAATTTCTGACGTCGAGTGGATCGGCCAGATCTTCATGCGCCGCTCATCTAACAACAAGTTCGACGCCGTCGTCTGGCTCTCTCGCTGTATTGCTAAGGACTCGGAGGGTTGTTACTTGAAGCGTCGAATGGCGGTAACTTTTTAGCTCATTTCACTAAAACCACGCGCCGGAAGGGAGAGTGGAAATTAAATGGATTGCTGTTGTCGTGAGATGGGGGAACGACCGCAGCTAAAGAGCTTGCAGAATGGTCGCGCTACGGCATCACTTCTTTTTCGTCGCGGTCCAATTACAACCGGCGCCGCAAAACGGGCTGCCAACCGTGCCGGTCATCCTGGTCACAGACTCAATTGTGCCTTTGAACGCAACGGTTTGAGTGGTCCCCCTGTTGCCTTCCATTTCCCAGCCGAACACAACCTCATTCCCTTTCACTGCGCCGATGACCTTGGCTTCGGGGATCGGCCCGAAGCCGAGGAAAGTACCGCTGAGTTTCTCGCCTTCCTGTTTGAAAACGAAGGTCATTTTGAGTGGCCTTACTGGCCCCCTTTTCGGGTTCGACATATATTGCAGGTCCCACGTCCCGGTAAGATTGACAGGGCCTGCCTCGACGCCAACAGGCGTCAGACCGAAGCCAAGCGAAAATACAACTAACAAAAGTACTATCAGCAATTGGTGTCTCATAAATTCCTCCTTACAAGTACGTTGCCATTGCCGTGGCGCCAACCGCGCTTACTCTTGCCGGATGGCGATCAGAGGGTCTACGTTGGTCGCTCGCCGCGCCGGGACAAGACCCGCGATCAGCGCCACCGTCAGCAACAGAATTGGTGTAACGACAAACGTCACCGGATCAGTTGGCGTGGTGTCGTAAAGCTGACTCTCAACCAGGCGCGTGGCGCCAAGCGACGCCGCGAGGCCGATACCAACCCCAAGCAAGGTCAACATCAGTCCCTGCCGCAACACCATGCGCAAGACAGCGCCAGGATGTGCGCCTAGCGATATGCGAATGCCAATCTCGCGCGTGCGCCGGCTGACGGAGTAGGCGAGGATGCCGTACATACCGATGCCGGCGAGCGACAGAGACAACAACCCGAAGAAACCGGAAAGTGTGCTGATCAACCGCTCCTGCGCCAGCGACTCGTCAACCTGCGTGGCGAGCGTCTTGATATTGTAGAGCGGCAGGTTGGCGTCAATTTCACGCGCCGCCTGCCTGACGGCGGCGATGACGCCGGTCAGCTCGGCGGCGGTACGGAGTTGGAAAGTCGTATCCCTTTGCCCAAAGTCGGGTCCGTAAAAGGCGCTCTGCGTCGTTTCGCGCAGGCTGCTGTGCTTAGTATCCTTGACGACGCCGACGACTTCAGACTCGTCGCCCGCCGCGTTGTAACCGAAGCGCTGCCCAATCGGGTCTGCTTCGCCAAAGTAGTAGCGCGCGAAAGTTTCGTTCACGATCACGGCCTTTTGACCGCTTTCCCTGTCAAAATCTCGCGCCGTAAAGCTGCGTCCGCGCAAAATCGTCATACCTACAGTTTCAAAATAGTCTGGCCCGACGCCGACAATTTGCGGACGGTTGGGCCCGCCCGGGGGCGCAGGCTGTCCCTGGACATGCAGCGTGCCCAGATTTTTTATCCAGGCGCCACTGAGCAGCCCCGCCCATCCCAGGCTCGCGGAGCGCACACCAGGAATCGTTTTGAAGCGTTCGAGTAAACGTTGATAAAGCGCTGCAATCTGTTTGCCTTGATAGCCGATCATTCGCGGATCAGTCGAAACCAGCAATACATTTTCCTTTTTGAAGCCGGCGTCAAGCGCGTACAATTTACCGAGGCTGCGCACGAAAAGCCCCGCGATAATCAGCAATGACAGCGACAACGCGACCTGCATAACAACGAGCGATTTGCCAGCCGTGAGCCGCGCTCCGCCCTCGGCGCTACGGGAGCTATCTTTGAGCGCGGGCGTCAAATCTACGGCCGTCGCGCGCCACGCAGGCGCAAGGCCGAAAAGGATGGCCGCCAATACCGAAGCCGCTGCGGTAAACGCGAGCACGCGCGCATCCAATGTCACGTTTAGAGAAACTGGACTACGCCCGCTCGCCACCAGCGCCAATAAAAAGTGGTTGCTCCACCACGCCAAAACCAATCCCAAGGCGCCGCCCAGGCCGGCGAGCAACAGGCTTTCCGTGAGCAATTGGCGGATGAGCCGGAAGCGACTGGCTCCGAGCGCGAGACGCACGGCAATTTCTTTCTGACGCGCTGTCGCTCGCGCCAACGACAAATTGGCTACGTTGGCGCAGGCAATCAGCAGGATCAATCCCACGACTGCCATCAGGATGCGCAGCGGTTCGGAAAACCGCATGCGCAAACTTGCAAAGCCCCCAAAGCCCCGACTTGCAGGGATCAATGCGATGTTTTGCCGCCGAAACGCTTGCTGCCTTTCCTGAGACCACAATTCAATTTCAATTCCGACCTCCTCCAACGCCGTTTGGCGCAAAAGCTCGGTCAGCATCGTGCGCGCCTGTTGTTCGCTCACTTCCGGTTTCAGTCGCGCCAACACGGGATACACGGGGTTATAGGATTGCCGCTTAAATGAATATCCCGGAGAGATTTGCTCGGACATCATCATCGGCGCCCAAATATCAGGCGCTTCGCCCACTACGGCGCCGAAGAACTCTGGCGGCGTTACGCCGATGACCGTAAAGGGATGACCGTTCAGCGAAATGATCTTGCCGACAATCGCCGGATCAGACGCAAAACGCCGGCGCCAGTAGCCGTGACTGATCACAACGACCGGATGCGCGCCGGGAACTTTGTCGTCCTCTTCGGTGACGTTGCGGCCGAGCAAAGCATTGACGCCAAGCACGGCAAAAAAGTTGCCGGTAACCCGCTGCGCGTTAGCCACTTCAGCCTGCCCATCAAACGCGACATTTACGCGTGGATCCGTCTCAAAAGCGCAAACCCCAGCCAGCGTCTGGCGCTGCGCGCGCGCCTGCTCAAAGAAGGCGCGGGAAAGACTGCGCTGAGGGCCGAGCGGGACATCGCCCCGTTCGAGGAAAACCAGCTGTTCAGGATTTTTGACCGGCAACATTTTGAGCAGCACTGTATCAACAAGGCTGAAGATCGCCGTATTCGCGCCGATGCCCAGCGCCAGCGAAAGCACTGCGATAGCGGTGAAGCCTTTGTCTTTCCACAGCATCCGCAAACCGTAGCGTAAATCCTGGAGCGTTGAGTCCACGGCTGAAAGACTGCTGCGATCTCGGTAGCTTTCCTTTACCTGCTCAACGCCGCCGAATTTCCGCATCGCCTCATAACGCGCCTCTTCCGGGCTCATCCCCAGCCGCAGGTTGTCCTCAATCTGCATGTCGAGATGGGAGCGGATTTCGTCCTCCAGGTCTCGCTCCATCTTTCGCTTCAGAAACAACCCGCACAGGCGGTGGATGAAGAGTCGCAGCCAGATCATGTGTTTTCCTCCGACGGTTCAAGAAAGCGGATCATGATTTCCGCCGCCCGCCGCCAGATCTCTTCTTCGGCGGCAAGCTGCTTCTTTCCGGCCCGTGTAATCGAGTAATACTTGGCGCGCCGGTTGTTTTCCGACACGCCCCATTTAGAGCTGATCCAGCCCATCTGCTCGAGGCCGAGCAGAGCGGGATAGATCGTCCCCTGGTTGAGTTGGAGCTGATTGCCGCTGATCTGCTCGATCCGCCTGGCAATGCCGTACCCGTGCAATGGCCCGAGCGTGCTGAGGGTTTTAAGAACCATCAGGTTGAGCGTACCGGGCAGGACTTCGTTCTTCTGTTGTTCCATATGTCTCCTGTTGATAAGCAACACAAGCTTAAACCAATTCCCTGTAGGCAGTCAACATTAGAAGGCGAGAAACCCATCAACCGGCGTAAAAGTGGAGTCGAGGTGTGGAGGGAGTTGAACGATCAGGATTCGGGAACGAGCTCTGATCTCGTATAAGTATGGGAACTTACGTGACTGCTGACTTGGGGCGGCATGGGAAGGAACCGGAAAGCCCTAGTCGTTTGCCCTTGTATCCAGATCCTGGAAATGCAAATCAGTCGGACCAATGTATTTGGATTCCGGGCGAATGAGACGGCCTTCCCGGAGTTGCTCCAAACAATGCGCGGTCCAGCCGAGGACACGTGAGATGGCGAATGTCGGCGTGAATAATTCGGATGGCAATCCGAGTCCATGAAGCAGTAGCGCGGTGTAAAACTCCACATTCGTATTGATGCGGCGATCGGGTTTATGTTGCGCCAGGAGTCGTAGCGCCGTCCTTTCAATCGCAATCGCAAGCTCATAAAGCTCCCGGTTGCCCTCGGTGGTATAGAACCTCTCGGCCGCCGCCGCCAGAACATCTGCGCGAGGATCCCTCACGCGATAGACGCGATGGCCGAAGCCCATCAGCCGGTCGCCACGTTCCAGCCTGGCGAGGATCACAGCCTCGGCCCGATCCGCTTCCCCGATTTCAAAGACCATATCGAGCGCCGGCCCCGGGGCGCCGCCGTGAAGAGGCCCTTTGAGCGCGCCGACGGCGCCAGTGACGGCGGAAACTATATCGGAGCGCGTCGAAACGATGACGCGCGCGGTAAAGGTCGATGCGTTGAAGCCGTGATCACAAACCGTGTTCAGATAGGTCTCCAGGCCGCGCGCGCGCTCAGTACCGATCTCGCCGCCGAAAATCTGATGCAGGTAGTGCTCTGCATGCGACAAGTCTTCACGAGGTTCGAGAGGTTCCTGACCATTTCTTAGACGCCAGTATCCTCCCACAATCGCCGGGAAGGCGGCCACAACAGCTAGCGCGTCCTCTTCAGGAGACTCGCTTCGGCCGATACTGAGTGTGGACGCCGCCATGCGCAACGCATCCATCACCGGAACGGCGTTTCCGGCGGCATCGCGCAAGAGGGCGCAAGTCCCTGGCGGCAGACGGCGTCGCGAGGCGAGGCGCGCGCTCAGGTCCTTCAGTTCCTGGCGATTCGGCAACCTGCCGCTCCACAGCAGATGAGTCACTTCCTCGAAGCTCGCTCGCGGCGCTATCTCTTCCATCGAATAGCCGGAGAGAATCAAACGACCGTTGGCGCCATCCACCAAACTCAAACGAGTGGAAGCCGCCACTACTCCTTCGAGACCTTCAGGTGTTTCGTTGACCATATGTGACACTCCACTTGCAATATTGTCCTCAGGCGACATATTGTCAATCTTGATTCGAAAATCGACATATACTGCAATGGCTAAAGTCAGGACAAAAACGGCGCAGGATCGCTATCTAACGGCCCGCGAAGCCGCGGCGGCCCTCGGCGTCTCCTTGCCGACACTCTACTCGTATGTGAGTCGGGGGATGCTGCGATCGGAGCAGGTCGCTGGAAATCCTCGGGTAAAGCGTTACTTAGGAGAAGATGTCGCCCGCCTCGTGGAACGAAAGGAGGTTCGCAGTGACCCGGCCAAGGCCGCTGCCCGGAGCCTGCATTGGGGCTCTCCGGTGCTGGATTCGTCTCTAACCCTCATTGATGGGGGGCGAATCTTTTACCGCGGGCGCGACGCCCTGGAGCTGGCGCGACAGGCGAGCGTGGAGGATGTCGCGGCGTTGCTCTGGAGGGGCGATCTCAAAGAGGCGGGGCTGCTATTTACGAGATCTTCAGAAGAATTGCCCCGGGGAATAAAGGACCTTCTCGAGCGAACGTCGCATCTCGGGCCGATTGAGCGATGCCAGCTCGCGCTGCCACTTGGGGCATCTATCGATCCGGCAGCTTATGATTTGCGGCCAATGGCCGTGGCAAGAACGGGCGCGCGCATCCTGAGCTTGCTGGTATCTGCGGTGTGTGGCGCCGCAGCTTCGGGCCCGGTAGATGTCTCCTTGCAAAAAGCCTGGTCGCCGCGGCGAAAGACGGCGGCCCCCGCTCTGCGCGCGGCTCTTATCCTCTGCGCGGATCACGAACTCAACGTCTCGACTTTTACGGCGCGATGTATTGCTTCGGCCCGCGCCACGCCTTATGAGGTGGTGATCGGCGCGCTCGCCGCGTTGAAAGGCCGGCGGCATGGCGGCCACACGGCGGAGGTCGAATCGCTCTTCCGGGAAACCGTCAGGGCGCGGCGTCCCCGAGAAATCCTCGCGAACCGTCTCCGTCAGGGCGAGGGACTGCCGGGCTTCGGGCATCCACTATATCCGAATGGTGATCCGCGAGCGGCTATATTGCTTTCATTCGCAAAAACGCTCGGCCGGGGAGCCGTCTTTGAGTTGGCTGGCAGTCTTGTCGAAGCGGCGCTCTCTCTCACCGGCGAACATCCAACCCTGGACTTTGCTCTGGTGACTCTGGCAAACGCTCTCGGCCTGCCTGCAGAGAGTCCGCTAGCCCTATTTTCTCTCGGCCGCACACTGGGTTGGATCGCCCACGCGATCGAGCAGTATGCGGACGCCCGGCTCATTCGTCCAAGGGCGCGCTATATCGGTCTCACACCGGAAAACTTGCCTTAGCGATCAGAACATATATCCCACAGCCAGGTTGTAATGATTGCCGGTCTGTTGTTGCATAGTATACTTTGTCCAAAATCGCCGATATTCCAGCGAGAGCAAAAGGTTCTGACGAAGTTGCAAGATGAAATTCGCTGATCCGACCTGATTTTTGAATCTCGTCGAAGCGCTGATCTGCCCGGAGAAGATGTCGCTATTGCGAGGGTCCTCCTGACCGTAAGCGAAATTGAAATCCAAATCAGAGCGCGCCTTGATCGCCAACTGCGTCCAGCCTCCGGCTGAGTGAACGCCGCGAATGATGGTCCCGGGCGAAGCGATCGGCCCGGTCACCGCATAGATGGAATCATTTCTATTACCGCTCTCTTCGGCCAATCCGATAGCTCTACCAAAGAATGCCTCGCCGCTCAATTGAAGGCGGCTGCCGAGCGGGACCATCCAGTCACCAGTGATTGCGTAAGAATTGACGTGACGGTCAAGAGGAAAAGGCCGGCGATGAACATATGAGCCAAAGCCGAGTTCAAGCTTCCGATCCGAGTCCAGTGGGCGCCGGTAAGCGACGCGCGATTGGTAGCCGGGTCCGCCCTCAATAGTTCTGCCCTGTAGCGATTCGCCGAATGGCGTAAGGAGCCCCCCTTGAATGATCACCTGTGATGAGCCATTCGACCCGACGCGGCGCTCCATCATAATCTGCGGTCGCCATTGTGAAATATTGCCCGCCCCAGTCAGGGGCTGTATCCACACGGCGGCGATCGAGGTCGGGTCGAGCGGCGATATGAGCGGCGGGCGCTGGCCGACAGTGACCGAAGTATTCTCCCAGTCCAACCGCGCCGAGGCGGTGATGACGCGCAAAGAGCCGAACACATCTCCATCCACCTGCCCCCCTCCCCAGAAATCGAATTCCGCTTCAGCGCTTAGGCGCGCATCTCCCAGGCGCGGGCCCAGACGCGGCCCTTCCATTGCCAGCCCAATCCTGCTCTGACGCAGCGTCGCGCCGAAATTGTTCTTCCCGACACTCGTCGTAGGGGGCGGCGCGATCATCGGGTTATCGATCAGCGAAGAGCTACCGGTATTTACATAGGTATTTGCCAGGATCATGCCGAACAGCTTCACGCGAAACCGGGATTCGCTCTCGACCTTGGTCTGAGCGTGTTCTTTGATTTGCGCAGAGTTAACCTCAACTTGCTCCTGCATGTGGTCGAGCCGATCCTCGATTGACGCCATGTCCGGATGCGTGTCGTGGGTTGCGGGTTTCTCCTCGGGTTGGTTTGTCGCCACGGGCTGGGCAGGCGCCGCCTCCTGTTTCGACTCATCTTTCCTGGATCTCAAATCTGCGATTTGCCCCTCAATCGCCTGGCGTAATATCGCCAATTCCCGTGTGTTCTCATCCAACCGTTTTTTCAGTTCCTCGCTCTGCTGGCGAGCTTCACGGGCTTCGGCCTGCGCCTGCTCGACAGCCTGCTGAGTGCGGCGCAGCATTTGCTGAAGCTTGTCTTTCGACGGAGACTCAGTTCGAGCGCGGGCGGCTCCTTTGCCCTTGCGCTTCGATGTCGCGGCGTCAGCGGAAAGGGAGGCGGCGAGCGTCAATGCCAAGGCATTAACTATCAAGTTATTCATCTTCATAAACTTACTCCTGAGATCGCTACTGAAAAGTCGCCATCAGTCAGACAGACCTGGGACCGGCTAACTTAACGATTGGTCAATAATATCAGGTGAGAGAGAAGCTGCGAAAAATGGGTCTGCTTGCTCAGAAAGCAGTCGGCTTGAATGTTTGGCGGAATGCCCGAGCCGTCGGGCTTGATCAGCGCCGATAGGACCACCAGCCGCACGTCTGCCATACTTGGATCAGAGCGTACACAATGACACAGTTCACGACCGTTGAGTCCCGGCATGTTGAGATCACAAATGATCACGTCCGGATGGTCTTCGTTCAATGCGGCGAGCGCGGCATAAGCGTCATTTGCTACATGCACCACGCAGCCCTCACTCTCCAGCGCAATCGCCGTCACTGAGCGGAATGCCTCATCGTCATCGACCAGTAAAATCCTAATCGGCATATCGCTCCCCCAAACATAAGGGTCGGGGGTCAGGGATCCAGGGTTGAATCGATTTCGAACCTCTGACCCTCGGCGCCCGTCCCCCCGTCACTCGACTTATCGAGCGGCAGGATAATGCAGAAGTCAGCGCCAGGCGCATCGGTTGCTTTTAGACTGATTGTTCCGCCGTGCGCTTCAACGATGCTTTGGGCGATCGCCAGTCCCAACCCTGTGCCGCCCTGTTTGCCGTGACTGACGAACGGCTCGAAGAGCCGCTCGCGGATCTCAATTGGGACTCCTGGGCCGTTGTCGGTCACATCAACGTGCGCATTCCCATCCAGTTTTACCGCCACGAGCGAAACCAGGCCACCGTCCGGCATCGCCTGGATAGAATTGTTGAGTAAATTTTCGAACACACGCCGTAAATGCTCGGCGTCAACTTTGACGAACAGATCGGGAGTGACCCGGTTTTCAATCATGACGCCCTTGCGAAGCGCATGACCGCTGACTCCCTGTACTGACCGTTCGACCAGGGTCGCCAGCGAGTGACGCTCCATTTTGAAATCGTAACTCCCGCGAGTGAAATCGAGCAGCTCGCGCAGCATGGAGTGCATGCGATGAACCGACTGTAACTGGCTCTCAAGCAAGGTTCGCCGTTGTCCCGGCGCGAGGCCGTTACGGTTGAGCATCTCTGCGGCGGTGGAGATCGTGGCAAGCGGATTGCACAGGTCATGTACGATGGATCCTGCCATCTGCCCGATCGCCGCCAGACGTTCGCGCCTGAGCAACTCCGCCTGAGTCTGTTTGAGCGAGCTCCGCATCTGATTGAATGCCCCCGCCAGGGCGCCCAATTCGTCACGCCCGCTCACTTTGATTTCGTAATCGTAATTGCCGCGACCGAACTCGCGCGTCCCGTCCATCAGCGCCTCGATCGGTTGCGTGACCCTCCGTGCGATGATGAAGCTGAATATGAACGCTGCCGCGATACTCCCTGTCCAGAGCAGCGCCAATAGGTTGGAGATCGAGCGGAACAATCGTCCGGTATCAGCGAGCGAACGCAAAACAACCACCTGACCGACTCGCCGCCCGTCAAAGCCGGTAAGCTGGCGCGAAAACGCCAGGTTGGGATGACCACCAACTCTTACTTCGGCCGGCCGCGTAGCCTCAGCGTTAGTAACTTCGGTAGTCGTGACGGACTCCGCCACCCCGACTTCCGCCGCAGGTTCAAGTGAGGAGGCATAGATCTGATCGGCCGTCAAAAATATGACTTCGCTGTGAATGCGTTGCTTGATCTTCTGCGCTACGTCACGACTGAGTTCGATCCCCGCGCACAGCACGGCGAGCGTGTTCTGATAATCGTCGCTGCCAGATTGAAGCAGGACAGGCGTGAGGGAGACCTGAAACAGCTTTCCCCCGAAGATCGCAAACCCCTGGCGTTGTTGCTGGCTGACGGCGACAGTGCGGGCGGCCGCGATCTCGGCGACCACAGGAGCTTCGTTTCCGCGCAGATCGGCGAATGTGACATTGCCGCCGCCGTCAGTGATCAGGGCCAGATCGACCTTTGAATCCGGATCGCCCCCAAAATCCGCAATCATCTCCTTGATAGTTTCACGATCGCGCCGCGCCCGCGCATCCCCGAAGATAATTTTGACGTTCTGCGAATTTGCCATGGTCAGTCCGAGCGTCGAGAGGCTGCGGGCATTTTCTTCCCAGACTGAGTCATAGACAGGCAGGAGGTCTTCTATCTCGGCCAGCACATGTTGCCGCGCCTGCCGCACGACCTGGTTATTAATGACCCATGCCGCGATGAGCAGGATCGCGGTCGAGAGTAGCGCGGAGGCCAGAAACAACCGGTCGCGCAGCCTGAAGCGGGCTGCGCGAACTAACGCTTCACTGACGCTTGTAAGAAGGCTTGCTGTGTTCGTTGTCATACTGACCGCCATGTTTATTCTTATGCGGCTGGAGCACATAGCCTGCTTCATTCAGCCTTATCAACCCGAGGTCGTAGCTTCCGGCTGCGCCCGCGGCGGCTGCGCCCGCGGCGGCTGGGCCCGCGGCGGCTGGGCCCGCAGAGGCTACGCCCGCAGCAACACGCACGGCGCGCGATTGGGCGGCAAGCTCCTCATCGCTGGTGCGCTCGTGCCAGATCTTGAGCTGATAAAGACCTTCCGGCACATTATTGATTGTTACGGCGCCTCCCTCATCGCTGACGGCAAAGTACGGGGTCGCGAGCGTGACCACAATCGCGCTCATCTGGGAGTGAATATTGCAGAAGATGTACGAGATTCCGACTCGGTTGAAGATAACCGGGCGCGTTTCGCCACTGGCGTACAATCCCAGGTCAAACCGCTTTCCTTCGTACAGAGAAAAGACATTGTGGAAGAAAGGGTCGAGGTTCGGGAAATCTACTTCGGTGCCGCGTTCAACGGCCAGCACATGCGGCCTAAAACGCTTGCCGAACTGAAGGATCTTCTGTCGCGTCCGTGGCCCGCGCGGACTGTCGCCATCGACCGATTCCAGCCAGACCACCACGCCACTCGCATCGATTTTGCCGTTACGCGCCTTTATTCTTGAATTGACCAGCTCAACCTTCGCCGTGACTTTGATCTCAGCGTGGTTTTTTACAGAGTGACCCGTGACGGATGGTAAGGAGAATAAGAAAAACAATACAGGGAGCATAAATCGCCTGAACCATTCGAAACGCATCTCTCTCAGCGTGACAGGTCGTTTACGCTCCCTGTGATGTTTTTCTCTCTTAGACTCCATCTTCCACGCCCTCGCTCCTGACCGATAATGAGTCAAGATCGATGCCGAGTCGTTCGGCTTTGCGGTAGAGCGAAAAACGGCCAATGCCGAGAAGTTTGGCGGCGCGCAGTTTGTTGCCGCCGGTATAACGCAGCGTGGCCAGAATGTGCTCCCGCTCCACCTCGGTCAGCGAGCAAGGTAGTTCGCAGATCCAGGAATGAACTGCAGTCTGCGCGGTTCCAGTCAATGGCCCGATCTCTTCCACCTCCTCCATTACCTGTCCCGATAAGACTGGCAAAGAGATAAAGGGTGTTGGCGTAAATTGGGTAAAGTCTTCGGGGAGGAGACGCCCTCCGGCGTTAAGCGTGACCGCGCGTTCGACGGCGTTCTCCAGTTCCCGAACATTTCCGGGCCAGGCCATCGAGCTCAGCCATGCGATAGTCTCCGGCGGAGCGGTCACTTCTCTGTTCAATTTTGCGCTGGCGCGTTGCAGAAAATGTTCGACGAGCAACGATATGTCTTCACGCCGCTCGCGCAGAGGCGGTAGTTCGATATGAATTACACTGAGCCGGTAGAGCAGGTCTTGACGAAAATCTTCGGAGTTGAGCAGGTCCTGGACACGGCGGTTGGTCGCGGCCACGATCCGCACGTCAACGCGACGGGCCTCGGTTGCGCCCACCGGTCGCACTTCCTGCTCCTGCAACACGCGCAGCAGCTTCACCTGGAACGCCTGTGAGGTCTCCGAGATTTCATCAAGGAAGATTGTGCCGCCGCTCGCGGTCTCGAAGATCCCTCGATGATTGCCGGCCGCGCCGGTAAATGCGCCGCGCACGTGACCGAAGAGTTCCGATTCGAGCAACGTCTCGGTGAATGCGCCACAGTTGACCGGCACGAATGGCCGTTCGGCGCGTAATGAATTATCGTGCAGAGCGCGCGCAATCAGTTCCTTGCCCGTGCCGCTTTCGCCGCTTATCAGAACGGTTGAATCGGTCGCCGCTACACGAGCGATCATGCGGTAGATCGCGACCATCGCCGGACTTTTGCCGACAATTGCTGTTGTTGGCGCCTGCACACTGCGCGGTTCCGACTTTCCCGAGTTGCGCCCTGCTCGCCATTCAAGCGCGCGGCGCAGCACGGCGATCAAATCGGCTGAGGGAAATGGTTTGCCGATATAATCGAAGGCTTTCTCCCGCTCCGCCGCGGCGGCCGATTCGAGTGAACCGTGCGCGGTCACGACGATTACCGGCAGGTCAGGCCACTGATTGCGTAAATCGCGCAACACATCAAGCCCGGATGCGGCGCCGAGTTTGAGATCAAGCAGGACGGCGTCGAATGGCTGCATGTGGCACAACTGCATGGCCTCAGCGCCGCTCATCGCCAGACGGGCAGAGTAACCTTCAATCTCTACAAGCTCCCGAGTGACCGTGCTGAAATCCGGGTCATCATCAACAATCAAAACTCTGCCCTGAGTGGTAGCGGACATGCTTATCTCGTCTGTTCGATGAATTTTCAATCCGTATTGGAATTACCACGCCATCTAATTGCCACGATGTCTCACGATTGGCAATCAAACTTTTCGACTTGGAATCCTGGGAACGGGCGTGGTTTAACAAGCTTAGTTTCCCTCAGAAGTCATTGATTGTAAACTCCTGAGCGGGCCTCAGAAGTAATTGGTTTGAATATCAATACGTATCGCAACTCGCGCTCCGCGCTCGGCGCATCAATCACGACAGTCGCCGCACGCGATTATCAGTTGATCACCACGCCGATATTGGCGATTCAGCATTTGAACTCCTTGTAGCGAAATCCCGCCCTCATGAAGAATGGATTGCCTTAAGTAGATCGCTCGCAACGAAGTTAAACGTCCCTTCCAATAAGCCACACGTTGCGTGAAACAAAATGTGCCACACTGTCCCAGGAAATGCTACAAACGACTTAGCTGTGGCGTCGAAGAACTGCGCCTTGGCGCCATAAATGTCTGTCAAAATGTGATCCCCACGCGTCAGACATGTTGGAATAGTAATTGCTCACCCAAGGGTTCGCCCGAATAAACCCGTTCCCCTTAAATTGAGCGTGATTCCTCTTCATCAATGACTTGTTCGTGGCCCACCCGCCTGGCCTCTTCTGGCGGGTGGCCACCTGTTTTACTTCAGCCTAACCAGCAATTGCAGAAAAATCGCGGCAGACGATCTGCCTGTTGGCCTATAAGCGGCCAGAGGACGAAGGAGCGTTACAATGCAAAAGGTAAAAAAAGAGAGAGTGCGAGCGCTTTTTACATTATTGCTCTTGGTCGCTGCGGCTTGCGCCAGCGGCAGAGCAGTGTTTGCTATGCCGTTGTTTGCGCGAAGGCTGGGAGTTCCCTGTTCGACTTGCCACACGTCGCCGCCCAGACTCAACGAAACGGGCTATAAGTTTCGCGCGGCCGGCTATCGGATGCCTGGTGAGATAGGAAAGGGCGGCGAAAACAAACCATTCAATTTCTTCGATTATAACGGCGTGCGGCTCCAGGGGCGCTTCGACGCGACCCACACGAAGATCGGGCCTGATGCCACAGAAAAAAATAAATTCAGTCTTTATGCGGCGGAACTGTACTCCTTTACAGGCGCCTGGGGGAAGTATGTCTCGTCAAACCTGAAGACCACGATCTTCCCGGAAAAACCGTCCGACACTGAAGAACATGTGAGGGTTGAGGGAAACGTCAAGGTGACGGTTGGCGGCGAGAAACGGTTCTTCGAGGTCCGCGCAGGCGCCCCCTATCCGATGGAGGGCTTCGGCGCATCAGACGCCGCGATCACCAACACACGCCCATATCTGCAAGATAACGCGGCGAACTTCAACCAGACGACGTTCTTCGCGCCGTGGAAAGCCCATCAGGCCGCAACGACATTCGGCTACTATCAAGGGCGAACCGCAATCCAAGCGCTCATGCGCGGCGGAAATGACCTCTTCACGACTTTCCCATCCGCCTACAAACATAAGGGAGTAGACTTACAGTTACTCGTGAATCGTATCCTTAATTTCAATGGCGGGGCCGTCACCTTATATTATTACCACGGCAATACGACGCTCCCGATACTAAACCCGGACGGGACGTCTCAACCCGGCAGATCCTTCCAAAACAATTTTGAGCGCGTCGCGTTCTACACCAGCTATCCGGTCGCGAAGCGGCTGACTCTGCTTGGGGGCGTTCAGCGCGGACGGGACGACATTGCGACGGGCGGTAGATTCACGAGCCTTGGCGCGTACACCGAGGCCGCTGTGCCAGTGATAAACGATCTCACACATGCTGGAGTCAGGGTCGACTGGTTCGATCCGGCGCGAAATAAGAGCAGAAATGAGTTGTACGGAATCACGACCTACCTGAATCTGTGGGTGCGCGAGCAATTCAGGTTTGTGGCGGAATATCAGCTAAAAGAACAGAGACAGGCGCCGAAGCCAAATAAGAAGGATAACGCCTTCCAATTGCGCCTCATTTTCATCAAGTGACCGCGGTATTTAGGCTACAACCAAGCAAAAAGCTCGAACTCAATGCGCGTTATCGCAGGCGAATCAATCCTCCTACACTAATCGTGGCGCAGAGCCTGGAGCGGATCGACCTTGGTCGCGCGCCGCGCCGGAATGTAGCTCGCAATCAGCGCGACACCGACCAGCAGCATAATATTGATATACTTCCGATCGCATATCGGCCTCTAACCCATAACGTTTCACATCGGCCACAACGCCGATGATGATCGGATCAGCTTGACTGTTGAATCCTCCTCTATAACGATCGAGAAAAACGAAACACAAGTGTGTAGACATAGGACGTAGTTAGGGTGAAACTGCCGCAACCCGACAGCTACAAGGCTTGAAGGACGCTAATCCAAGAGGCGGTGTGGTTCATTTCGGATTTATGCAACAAAGCCATTCTGAATTGTTCGCGATCGGACTGGCGCAGCGCTGAAAGGCCGGTTCCAGGGAGTTGATTGTACGAATGCTTTTGAATTTCACTGTGCGTCGCTGGTTGATGCTTGCGCCCGCTCTGGCCGTGATCGGCGTCCTGTTCGCCGGCGGTCTGGCGCTGGCGGCGGCGCAGAGCCTGGGGTATTTCGCGCCTACCGGCGAAAACGCTTTGACGCTCCGGCATTATGCGTCACTCGGCGATGACCGCGAGATATATGCTTCGCTGTGGCTGACGTTAAAACTTGCGACCGCCGCGA
Source organism: Blastocatellia bacterium (assembly GCA_035714085.1). Taxonomy (GTDB): domain Bacteria; phylum Acidobacteriota; class Blastocatellia; order RBC074; family RBC074; genus JAJVID01. The sequence goes on along the minus strand of DASTMP010000358.1, from coordinate 15,311 downwards.
CAGTGATTTCGGCTGTGGCGGGTTCGGCGCTGGCGTTGGGCTTGCGCGAAGTGGCGCGGCGGAGCCGTACTATCAACCTGTTGTTGCAGATTCCGCTGTCCGTGCCACATCTGGCGATGGCCGGCGCGCTGATCACCGTGATCGCGCCGAGCGGATTGTTGGCGCGTGGCGCCTATGCGCTCGGATTCATCCAACAGCCCGCGGACTTTCCTGCGTTGATTAATGACCGGTATGGAGCGGGCATCGTGCTGTCCTATATTTTGAAAGAAGCGCCGTTCATCGCGCTGATGACCCTGGCGCTGCTGGCGCGGCTCGGGGACGAATACGAGCAGGCGGCGCGTGTGCTTGGCGCTTCAGCCTGGCAGCGGTTCCGGCATGTGACATTGCCACTTGTCGCGCCCGCCGTCGTGTCGTCTTCGCTGATGGTATTCGCCTTCATCTTCGGAGCTTTCGAAGTGCCGTTCATTTTAGGCCGTCCCTTTCCGGCGATGCTCTCCGTGGTTGCGCAGCAGCGCTACCTTGACGTGAATTTGGCGGTCCGGCCCGGTGCGATCGCGCTGGCGGTGGTGAGCGCGCTAGTGACGGCGGCGCTGGCGTGGGCGTACCTGCGATTGACCCGCGCGCTGATCGGCTTCGAAAGACCGTTTATACTGTGAAAAAACAGACACCGACAAAAGTATTGGAGGCGCTCGCAATAATCGCCATCACCGGGCTCGCGGCGACTCCGCTGGCGCTGCTTGCGGCGCGATCATTGGCTCAGTCCTGGTATTGGCCTTCGCTGACGCCGCAAGTTTGGAGCGTCCGTGCATGGAAATACGTCTTTTCGCCGAACGCAGAGGTATTTCCCGCGCTGGCCACGAGTTTGAGTGTCGCGATGGTTGTCACCCTTTTTGCAGTGATCGTCGCGCTGCCGGCGGCGCGCGTGCTGGCGTGGGAAGAGTTTCGCGCCAAACGCGCAGTGATTTTTGCGCTATTGCTCCCCGTCCTGACGCCGCCGCTGGCTTCGACGATGGGCGTGCATGGGCTTTTCTTGCGCTACGGACTGACTGACACGTTGATCGGAGTCGCGCTTTCGCACCTGACCTTAACTGTGCCATATGCCACGCTGATGTTGACCGGGAGTTTCTCGCGCCTCGACCCCGATTACGAAGCGCAGGCGCGCACGCTCGGCGCGAAGGTCATTGATGTGTGGCGGAGTGTGACCTTTCCGGCTATCGCCCCGGGGCTGGCAGTCGCGGCGTCGTTCGCTTTCCTGATTTCTTGGAGCCAGTACCTGACAACTCTGTTGATCGGCGGCGCCCGCGTCGTCACATTGCCGCTAACGCTGGTGGCGTTTCAACGGGGCGGCGATGAAGCGATTGCGGCAGCGTTGTCATTCGTCTATCTTGCGCCAACGGCGGCGGTCGCCTTTTCAGTCGCGCGCTTCTTGAAGGAAAGCCGGTAGCTAAGACATGAAGACGATAAAGAAAAAGCAACTGATTGCCCGACTTCTATTTCCAACGTTCGGCGCGCTCTTCCTCTCCCAAACGTTTATCGGATGCGGGAACACTGCGCCATCCTCACGATCGTCGCTGACCGCCGAGAAATTCAGCCGCTCCCGCTGGAATGCTGTTCTCGAGCAGGCGAACGGCGGAGAGGTCAGCTTCGCAATGTGGTCGGGCGACGAAGCGCGCAACCGGTATTATCAGAACGCGGTCGCCTATCTGAACGAGATCAAACCTCACCTCTGGCGCAAAGGCAAAACCTACCCGACATCGCCGAAAGAGGCTGACCGGCTCTTCGCCAACAGCGAAATTGGTTTCACGATGAGCTACGGGCCGAGTTTCGCCTCCGAACACATCGCGCGCGGCGAATACCCGCCGACTACGCGCTCGTTCGTCTTCGACGAAGGCACGATCGGCAATTACAGTTATCTGGCGGTACCTTTCAACGCTTCCAATCCGGCGGGGGCGCTAGTCGTCATCAACCACCTCATGTCGCCGCCACACGCGCTGGACCAGGGCCGGGCGCTCTGGTCGTTGTTCCCGCTTTTGCCAAACGGTCTGACGACTGAGGAGCGCGCCGCCGTCGAAGCCTTGCCGCTCGGCCCGGCGACCTTACCGGTCGCCGAATTGGCCAAACATCAGCTGCCAGAACCCGACGCGCAGTACCTGGAACAGTTGGATAAGGACTGGCGGGAGAAAGCGCTCAAACAATGACGGCCCTCCTGCTCGACCGTCTAACGGTAAATTACGGCGCAACGCGGGCGATCGGCGATTTTACGCTGGCGATCGGCGAAGCGGAGCTGGTTGCGCTGCTCGGCCCTTCAGGCTGCGGCAAGACGACCGTCCTAAAAGTCGTTGCGGGGCTGCTCGCCCCGGCGAGCGGCGACGTGCGCTTCGATGGCGTTTCCGTCCTGCCTATTCCGGCGGAGCGGCGGCGCGCAACGATGGTTTTTCAAAAGCCGCTGCTCTTCCCGCACATGACAGTGGCGGAAAACGTCGGATTCGGGTTGAAGATGCGGCGATTGAAGAAGGATGAAATCGCCGCCCGCGTCGCGGAAGCCTTGCGATTGGTAAAGTTGGAAGGCTATGAGCGGCGCAAGCCACACGAGTTGTCCGGCGGACAGGAACAGCGAGTCACGCTTGCGCGCGCCCTGGTCACCGAACCCCGCGTGCTGCTGCTCGACGAGCCCTTTTCGGCGCTTGACGAGAACCTGCGCGGCGAGATGCGATTGCTCGTGCGTGAATTGCAACAGCGATTGCGGATCACGACCGTCTTCGTCACGCACGACCAGCGCGAGGCTATGGCCGTCGCCGACCACATCGCCCTTCTGCTCGACGGGCGAATAGAGCAGTCCGGCGCCCCACGTGACCTGCTACTCAATCCATACAGCGCGCGCGCCGCCCGGTTTTTCGGTTGGAAGCTTCTGGAGGGCGACCGTAACGGGCAGACGGTGAGCACAGCCGCGGGTGACTTGAAACTGCCGCAAACGGGCGAAGCAGGTCGATGTCACGTGGCCTTCCGGCCCGAACACGTCCGGCTATGCGCCTGCAAGGAACATGGCGGAAGTCTGACGGGCAGGCTCGAATCCTTGATTGATTACGGCGTGCGCTGGCAATGGCGCGTGCGCCTGCCCGGCGGCGAAGTTATCGAAGCCGATCAAGAACGCCAGCCATGCGAATGTCAGCCGCGCGTCGGCGATGAAATAAAACTGTTTTTGCCTGAGAGCGCCATTCGCTGCTATGCGGCCATTCGGACCGAAGGAGAAATATAAACAAGTTTGTTAGCGCAACAGTAAGCGGGACACAGCCTGTGTCCCACGTCTTTTCGCCGGTCAGTTCCAAATTTTGCAATGTCAGTTCCAAATTTTGTCGTGGAACCTGCCTGCGTTTGCGTCGTGGAGGAATAATTTTCACTTTACTTCTTTCGTAACCTAGAGAAATATGTGCACGTATGCGCAAATGATAAAAGGATCAATCGAGCGCGACTTGAGATTCCTTGGTCGCGCACAACGTTCCGACGGCGCCAGAGCCCTACTATGCTTCGATAGTCAATAAACGCAGGACGAAAAAAAACCGATACATGGATCCATGTGAATCCTGACTGCGTATCGGGCTTTATCTTGAAATTGTTTATCCAGTCATTTTTACATTCAGCGCGTCAGAACGCGCTATTCGACTTAGCATAATCGAGGGCCGAGATCGGCCCGATGATGAATCAAGCAGGAAAGCCCTATGCCCGTCGTCATTTCAGCAATCTCGTTCCATTTCCTTGTCGACACCGCGCTGATCGGCGAATCCTCCGAGTCCGAAATCACCAGGGCCCCCATAGCTCTTACCACTTCCGATTAACTAAAGAAGCGTCACAAACGCGCTGACTCGGGGGCGCCGCTTTGAACCGCTGCCGCGCTCACTGCGCTTCTTTATTTTTTGAAACGCAAATTCATTTTATTGAAATCCAGAAAGGAGAGAATCGAAATGAAATTGAGTAACAGCGCCGAAGCCGCCGCCAGTCTCAAGGCTCTGCAAGAGTGTGGCCTGCTCACCGGCCACGAAATCGAAGTCGTCAACCGGCTGGGCGAGCCCGATTCGCCGCTCGACCGGGCCGTCGCCTTGGCCGAAACGATTCATCTACACATCAAGGTGGACAACACGCACCAGCTTCCGATCAATCAGTTCTTCGACGCGGGCGCGCGGCTCGACCATCAGAAAGATGGGTTCGTCAAGTATCGATTCCCAGGCGCCGTCAACGCGATCTTCTCACACATCAAAGTTTCGCAGGACGAGTTGCTCGAGTCGGAAACGAATCGCCGGCCGCGCCCTTTCCTGGACCACATCGGAGTGGATTTGCGCGATGAAACGGAACTGGTGCGCCAGACGTTCGACGCGCTGCCCGCCGTCGCCGGGACGCTCAAATGGGCGCACGCCTCGCAAGGCGGCGTGGACCGGCCCGTCTATTGCTGCCATGTCGAAGTCGCCGAAAAGCATTGGCTGTACCCGCCGGACGAAGGCGAACACACCGGCATCCCGCTTGAATTCGCTTACGGCGCGTTGAAGGTGAACCCGGACAAGATGGGCTGCGATTTGCGCCCCGCGAATCCTGAAAAGATTGATCCCGCGTCCATCTCTTGTTGCGGCGCCGAAGCGTCAACGGAGACCGTCACGGCCGGCGCCAGCGGCCATGCGGCGGGAGGCGGCTACTATCAACCCCAGGACCTGGGGCGCTTCGGCGAAATCCGCCGCGCGAATCCGAAAATGGCGGAGAGCTTCTTCGCATATTACGGACATGTCATGGCGGACGGCGAACTAACCAGGCGCGAAAAAGCCCTGATCGCGCTCGCCGTGTCGCACGCGCTGAAATGCCCGTATTGCATAGATTCCTACACCTCGACGCTTCACAAAATGCGCGTGAGCGAGGCGCAGATGAGCGAGGCCGTCCACGTCGCAAGCGCCATGGCGGCGGGCATCGCGCTGGTTCACAGCGTGCAGATGATGAACAAGCTCGACCAGCTTGAAGCGCATCACGAGAACGGCGCCAGTCTCGGCGCGGTGGCGGGAGATTGAGCAACGACGTCAGTCAAGAATTGGTTGGTCGTAATCAGACACAGGCGGCGTCAAGCAGTGGCATTGCGCAGGAAGCGTGGACGCTGGATACCGACACTCCTCGGTCGCCAGATCGCTGCCGCCCCCCTGCCGTACCGCGGACAACCGCCAAAAAATCAGAACTTGAAAAAAAGGTATCAGAGAAGGAATCCATGAAAAAACGATTCATGTTTGCCGTTGTATATTTAATCACCCTTCTGATTTCAGGCGTCGCCGCCGCATATGGGCAGCAATCTTACGCCTCCCTGCTCGGGCAAATTTCCGACCAGAGCGGCGCCGGGGTCGCGGGCGCAAAGATCACCGTTACTTCGAAGGAAACGGGAATCTCGCGCGCCGTCACCGCGGACAGCAGTGGTAGTTATCGAGTAGGGTTGCTCGCCGCAGGAGAGTACTCGATCAAAGTGGAAGCGTCGGGCTTTGGCGCGAGCGAGCAGGCCGATCTGGTGTTGCGCGTCGGGGACGAACGCCGCGTGGATGTCGCGCTCAGGCCGGGACAGGTCAGCGCGTCCGTCACCATCGAGGCGCCGATCACGGACAGCGCCACCTCGACGCTTTCGAACGTAGTGCCCGAGGAGCGCGTCAATGCGCTGCCGCTCAACGGCCGCCAGTTGCAAGAACTGGCGTTGACGGCCCCGGGCGTGACGGCCTCAGGCGGGTATCGTTCTTCGGCCTTCAATCAATTCGGACTGGCGACGCCGACGGACGGCAACGCCGGAGCCTTCACCGTCAACGGCGCGCCATCGCGCGCGAACGGTTTTTTCATGGACGGCGTGGACATCAACGTTCCAGAACAGGGCGTGATCGCCTTTCCACCGCTGATCGAAGCCACGCGTGAATTTCAGATCCAGACCAGTCTCTTCAATGCCGAATACGGGCGGTTCTCCGGCTCCATCGTCAACTTCGTGACCAAATCAGGGACGAATCAATGGCATGGTTCGGCGTATGAATACTTCCGCAACGACGCGTTGGACGCGAATGACTTTTTTAACAACGCCAACAGCTTGCCGCGCACAGTCCTGAAACAGAATCAATTCGGTGTGTCTATCGGCGGGCCGATTCACCGTAACAGCCATTTCGTTTTCGGTAACTGGGAAGCCAACAAAGTGCGGCAAGGCACCGGGCCATTCGCCAGCAACGTCCCCACCGCCGCGCAAAGCTCCGGCTCGCTGAATTACACCGCCTTCACCGATACCAACGGCAACGGGCTGTTTGACGCGGGCGAACCGACCCAGCCTGCCACGCTCAACCTGGCGGGCAGTATTGCGCCCATCTCGCGCGCCGTGCTGGACGGGTTCATTCCGCTGCCGAACGCCAACATTATCGGGGCGAACTACATCGCCAACGGCATTGAAAAGATGGATGAAGACGCATTCACCATTCGCACGGACCATAGCCTGACCAGAAAAGATCAGGTTTCCGTGCGTTACACCTATGACGATCAGCGCCAGTTCTATCCCTTCGACATCTTCTTTACCGCCGCGTCGCTGCCCGCGTTCCCTTTTCCGAATCCTGAGCGGCGACAGTCGGCGGCCGTCACGCACACGCATATTTTCGGCTCCAGTGTCACGAATGAATTTCGTTTTGGCCTTAATCGCCAGCGAAACCCGATTCCGAACGGGACGGAGATTGACCCGGCGAGCATCGGATTGCCGAACGGCGTAGTGCAGAACGAATTCGGACGAGGGCTGCCCATCATTCGCGTGACGGGCTTTGGCGGCACAGGCGGTCAGCCGTTCACGGATAATCTGGGGGCTTCGACGACTTACCGTACGCTGTTCCAGTTCATTGACAATGTATCGGTGAATTACAAACAGCACAGCTTCAAATTCGGCGGCGAGATCCGCCGCTCGCACACCAATCAGAGCCAGTATCGCCCGTTGCGCGGCGCGCTCAATTTCAGCGGGGCGCGCAACGGTCAGATCAATCAAACCGTGCCCGGCAACGCCGCAGTGGCCGCGTTCGCGGACTTCCTGCTCGGCTTGCCCGCGCAAATTACCATCAGTTCAGCCAATCCGACGCGCGGTTTCCGCACCACGGGTTACGTCGGCTACGCGCAGGATGAATGGCGCGTGAACAGTCGCCTGGTGTTGAATTTGGGACTGCGCTACGAACTCGATACGCCGATCACGGAGGTGAACGGCTTGCTATCAAATCTGATTCCCGGACGCGGTAATTTCGTGGTCGGTTCGGATGAATTGCCGCGCCTGCACAACATCGACAAGAACAACTTCGCGCCGCGCGTCGGCTTCGCTTACCGGGCGACGGATGACGGCAAATGGACGGTGCGAGGCGGCGCGGGCATATATCACGACAACGGAACGTTTCAAGACCGCTTCCGCACGGCCAGGTCGAATGCGCCCTTCGCCATAACGAACATCGTGAATCAGACCGGCAGCGCCCGCACCAATCTGGATTTCCCTCTCAACAATACGGCGGCGCAAACCTTCCTGGCGTTGCTCGGCGGCGGAGCGGCGACAGGGGCGGGCGCGATTGACGTCAATTACCGTACGCCTTACGTGATTCAGTACAATCTCAACGTCCAACACGAGCTTAGCGGCAATTTGCTGGCCGAAGTCGCCTACGTCGGACGGCGCGGGCTGAACGCTTCTCGCACCGTCAACATCAATCAGATTGTGGCGGTGAACAGCCTGGCGGCGACGCAATTCGGCCTGCCCGTCGGTTCGCGCCCCTTTAACAACACCAGCCTTCCGGTCGGCGCTCGTTTTGCGAACGACGTCATCAGTCAGCAATTCAACGGGCAGGCGACCTATCACTCCTTGCAGACGCGGCTGGAACGGCGGCTGAGCAGCGGCACATCGTTCCTGGCGTCTTACAGCTGGTCGAAGTCCATTGATAACGTCAGCGGCATCGGGACGGGCGCGGACGATCTGGCGCAGGATTCCTACAACCTGGCGGCTCAACGCGCAGTGTCAAACTTCGACGTCCCGCACAAGTTCGTGTTCAGCTCGACCTGGGCGCTGCCCTTCGGGCGCAACCGGAGTTTACTCAAAGACTCCGGCCCCGCCGTCTCGGCGCTCCTCAGCGATTGGCAGGTCAACGGCATTCTAACGTATCAATCGGGCCAGCCGTTCACGGTCACGGTCGGCGCGTTCGACGCCGGTACAGGAATATCGAATCGCCGTCCCGATCAAATCAGCGATCCGCACGAGAATGTCCCGGCCGAGTTCGCCTTCAACCCGGCGGCCTTCGTCGCGCCGCCGGCAGGGCAGTTCGGTTTGGTTGGACGCAACACGCTGCGCGCCGACAACTACTTCAACACCGATTTAGCTGTCCTCAGAAATTTCCGTCTTTCGCCGCTCGGCGAAGCCGGCGCAATCGAATTCCGCGCGGAGTTCTTCAATATTTTCAACAACCCCAGCTTCACGCTGCCGGTGAGTTCGCTGAGCAACGCGGCTTTTGGCCGTTATGTGAGCAATTCAACTGCGCCGCGTGTGATTCAGTTCGTGGCGAAGGTGAAATTCTAAGCCAAATGCGGCGGTCATTGACTGCCTGGAAGCTGGCGCGCCTGTTCGTATCCAGGCGCGCCGTCCCCTTATGCACAAGGAGAATCAAATATGGTAAAGCGCAGTTGGTCAACTATTGTTGTTCTCGTCTTGGCCCTGGGCGCGGCCTTTGCTCAAAATCAAAACACGCCACCGAAAGAACAAGCGAAGGAACAAGTCCCGGATGTTTCTGGCGCGTGGACGGGTGTCTGGTCATCCTATAACCCGGCGCAAGGGGGCGGCGCGCCCAAGGACCTCTGCAAGAATCTGACAGCCAAAATCACACAGACAAACGGCATCTGGGAAGCGATCTTTGAAGGGGATTGCGGGCGGCCCTATAAGTACGAAATCAAAATGGAGGGACGACAGGTCGGTAAGGTCGTGCTCTTCAAAGGCACGACCGACCTGGGGGCCAAGGATGATGGCGTCTACGACTGGATCGGGCGGGCGAATGAAAAAGAATTCGTCGGCTTCTTTACGAGCGCCTTCTACACCGGAACGTTTAACCTCGCGCGCGCGAAAGCTGCAGAAGCAAAGTAGCGGAAGCGCGCTGAGGCGCCAATAACTGTTGTCAACTGAAAAGGGTCACCCTTTATGGAATCGCTCTATTACGTCGCGACGTTTCTCTGTCATCGCACATGTCATCACTGTTACGAAGACCGCTTTCGGCCTTACTACGGCGCGGAGCGGGAGCGTGTGGTCGGCGAGAGCATCGCCAACCACGCGCGCATCATCGAGAACTTTCCCGACCGGATGACCTATCTCGATTTGAATGATTGCGACCCGCAGACGGGCCGACCGCGAGAGAAGATCGGGCGCGTCATCCTGGCGGGCGGCGAAATACTGCTAGAACCCGTGCGAGAGCGCGTGCTTTATTCCGCGCTCGACCTGCTCCATCAAAAATACGGGGACGAGGTGAAGCTCATCGTCCAGACGACGGGTGACCTTGTGACCGAGAAGATCGTGGAGGAATTACTCGCGCATCACGTCTGGCAGATTTCGGTCTCCGGCATAGATCACAATCACGACGGGCTGGAGACCAAAGAGGCGCAGGAGAAACTGGTCGCCAAGCTGACGCGGATCTTCGAGTCACGCGGGATGGAGTTCAAGCCGCTGGTCGCCGAAAGCGCCGGGCAGGCGGACGCGGTGGGGCGGTATTTCTCGTTCTTCGGCGCGACCGAAGAAGCGTGGATCGGCCCGCTGTGGCCGCGCGGGCGAGCCCAGCAGAACGAAATCTCGAAGGCGACACTCCGCGACAATTTCTGTAACCGCTGGTCGGGCGCGCTCAACTTTTTGCAGTACCGGTATCAGGGCTCTGAAGTGTCCGTCGAGCCGAACGGCAACGTCTTCCCTTGCTGCATCAAGACGAAAGCGCCGATCGGCAACCTGCTCGAAGAAAAACTGGAAGCGATCCTGGAACGACACGTCGGCGACCCGGTGTACGAAGCCCTCTCGATGGGACATCCCGAACGGATGGGAATATCACACGGTTGGACGGTGGAAAAATTCATCGAGGCTTCGACCGTCAGACTGCCGTCGGGCAAGCTCTATCAGAATCTCTGCGTCGGCTGCGACAAATTCCACGAAGAAGTGTTGATCCCAAAATCAAAGTGGAAATAGTCATCAGCTCTTCCATTACTAACCTGTAAATCATGCTCCAAAAAACCGATTCGCCCGTTCCTTCTCTACTATTCTTCGGCGGCCCGTACGGCAATCTTCAAGCGCTGACGGCCCTTCGCGCTGTCGCGGAGGAACTGGGGCTTCCGCCGAGTTCAATTGTCTGCACGGGCGACACCGTCGCGTATTGCGCCCAGCCCTACGAGACCGTCGAAGAAATTCGCCGCTGGGGAGTTCAGGTGGTCGCGGGCAACGTCGAACTCCAGCTAGCTAACGACGCGGGGGACTGCGGGTGTAATTTCATCAAAGGGAGCGTTTGCGACCGGCTCTCGGAGCATTGGTACGCTTTCGCGAATTCACGGATCACGGGCGAGCAGCGAGCCTGGATGCGTTCGCTCCCGACCACGCTGACGCTTCAAATCGGAGGCCGGAAAATCGGCGTCGTGCATGGCAGCCACGCTAACGTTTCAGAGTTCCTCTTTCGATCATCACCATGGGAAAAGAAACTCCCGAATTTCGCCAGCCTGGAATGCGACGTCATCGTCGGGGGACATTGTGGAATTCCGTTCATCGAGTGGCGACGAGACAGACTTTGGGTGAACGCGGGGGTAATCGGGATGCCTGCCAATGACGGCACGCGACGGGGCTGGTATCTCCTCGTTTGCGAAAGCGAAGAGGATCTCCAGTTTTCTCTCCGCTCATTGGATTATGACTCCGAGCAAGCTGCGCGCCTCATGGATGAACTAAATCTCCCATGCGAATACGCATCGACGCTGCGGACTGGGCTCTGGCGCCACATGGATATCCTTCCGATGGAAGAACGGACATTTCAGGGCGCCCCGCTTTCCTTTTCTCCGGCTCTCTTTCCAACACTCAGTTCAGCGAACGCCTACTTCTTCGAAGGAGGAAAAGTTTACTAGATGATCGCAGCGAAAATTGAAGCGTTGGGACTGATGCATCTGCCCTATGACCCCATCCATTATTTGAATGCGCTCGCGCCGCGGAGTTTCGCAAGGCTCTTGAAAGCCATCGAACCAGACGCGCGCGAAGTAAAGATGAGTCCGGCGCCGGGCGACGCCGAGGAAACACACGTCCTGAATATCCGCGGCGCGGTAGCGGGCTTCGTGCCTTTTGACGCTCTGTACACAGTCACGTATCCGGCAGAGCCGCAGCCTCGCGTGAAGGTGGAACTTACCAGCTATGTCAACAAGGACCTTTACGTCGCCGGCCAATTCTTCGTCCAACCCCTGGACCTTCAACATGTCGCATCTCTTGCGAACGGAAGGGCGATTCCGGCGCCGGAGGGCCAGTTTGCAGTTCTTCACATAGAAGTGTGGGAACTCAGGCGCTGGATGATCCTTTTGGCGCTTCCCTTGAGAATTTATCTCAAATGGAAGGTCAAAACCGAGGTTCGCAGGATGGGCGAATTTGTCGCCCGCGAGCGAGGGAGGCCTTCGGGCGAAGGGGTCGGGTTTAGGATGTCCACTGCGAAGATTACATGGGGTTCGAAGTTTCGAAATGGATTATGAATGGAACGTTCAGAGCGACGTAGGTGATCGTTCCGTCCCATCGTCCGTCCGGCGCTTGCGCCCATCCGCAAGCCACGGCCAGAGAAACAATCGTGAGCATATTTAGGATCATTATGCTTATCCTCACTGTAAATCGTCACATCTTTTACTGGTCAGAACCGCTCTGTGTCTCCATAGCCTAAGCCTTTCTCACTCGACAGGCGAAGCATTTGTAAGCTTGTTGGCCAGACAGATTGTCAAAAAAACGGTCATCCAGCAGATGGTTGGCGGGCTCATATTCCGGCACGCCCAATTCCTGCGCCAATTTTTGCAACGGGCCAAAGGTGTTAGGAACGAAGATAGTGTCCTCGCGAATTCCCTCCCAGATGAGGGCCGTTCCAGTCACCGCGCCGCGGGGGCTTTCGACGATGATATCATCGCCATTCTCGATCCCTGCTCGCTGGGCGACATTGGGATGGATTTGAATCAGACGAATCCCGTTCTTCTGTTTCCCGGTGAATGTCCACTGAGTTACCCCGGCGAAATGGACCACGCTCGGTCGCCCGACCATACCCATCAGCGGAAATTCTCGATGCACTTCTCCGGAAGACAGCCCGCCAATCCTTACGATCGGCGTGAGGGCCTGTGGATTGACCGGATTTCTGACGAATCTGTCTGTGTATTCGATCGTCGCGTTTCGTCCGGTGACTTCCGGGTGAGTGTAGAAGATCGGCAATGCGCTGTGCCCGACCGTCGCCAGTTTCTGATCCAACTCCCGCGTATAAATCTCAATTAGACCGCTCGGCGTCAGAAACCGTTTTCCTTTATTGTCCGGGTTCAATGCGACGGCAGCCTCATACCATGAGGGATGATCCAGGTAGAGTGTGCTGACGCCGGGATGTTTGACCGATGGGCATGGAAATCTTAACGGTTCGGACCTCTGTTCCATTCGTTGCTGGGTCATGCCGCCCATACCCGGCGTATTTTCCAGAAAGACTTGCCAGAGCTTTCCGTAATCCTTCCATTCCGACTTCATGTTATCCATCCAGTATTGCGGCGGATTCTTTCCGTCGAGCTGGGCCATCGTGTGAGCCAGGTCAATCCAGATCTCCCAGTCAGGTTTCGACTCGCCCACGCGCGGAACGGCCTGTTTCTGCCAGCGGATACCGCGATCATCGCGCCTCATATAAACGGTCTCCATCTCCAATCCACTGCAAACCGGCAGGATGATATCGGCATAATACGCGGCTTCTTCCAGGAACAGTCCGGTGTAGACGAAGAATTCCAGTTTGCGGAAAGCCTCTTTAACTTTACTGGTGTTTGAGCTGCCGAGGATGGGATTCCCTTCGGTCACGATCGCTTTCAGCGGATACGGTTTCCCGGACAGAATCGCTTCCGCAAAATAGTCCGGGCCAACCGGCAATGCGACATCTTTTTCAGGAGGCTTTCCTATGAGTGGAGGTAGATTCAATCCGCCAGGCCAGGTGTTGTGCATGAAATTACACCCGCCGCCGGGGATTCCGATATTGCCGGTGATCGCCGAGAGAAAGGCCAGGCTCCGGTAAGTGTCAAAAGCATTCAACTGATGTGAGACGCCTGCATTGCAGAAGATGGCCGCGGACTTCGCCCGGGCGTAGTCCTCCGCGATTCGCCTGATTTTAGTGGCAGGGACCCCGGTGACTTGCGCGGCCCACGCTGGCGTATATCCGTTCTGCAATATGTGTTCTCGCAAAAGTTCGAAACCCAGCACCCATCTTCTGACGAAGCCTTCATTATAGAGGCCTCTCTGAATAATGTGGTACAGCATCGAAAGAACCAGCGCCAGATCGGTGTGCGGCTTGGGCGCGATCCATTCGTCGGCCTGCGCGCCCGTAGGCGTCAGTCGTGGATCAATGACCACCAGCTTCGCCTTGGTCCGGGCGCGTTGCCTGAGCAGGTATTCGAAGGTTACCGGGTGAGTCTCCGCCTGGTTAGTTCCCAGAAAAAGGAAATATCTCGACGAACCCAGATCCTCTTTTCCGGTCGCGTTATCTTTGCCGTACCCGTTAGTAAAATTACCCAGGCCGAACGTCGCGGCCAGGGCATTCCCCCCGGCGTCATTACAGACCGGCCCCACGTCAGTGTCATTCGGGCTTCCGAGGAGCGTGAAAAAGCGATTGACCAGTGACCCCGTCCCGCGCGGCAGTCTGCCGGATGTCTTATTCGCGATTGTCCTGACTTCCCCGGCGTCTCGAAGTGAAAGGAACTTCTGCGCAATGACAGTTAGGGCCTCGTCCCAGGAGATCGGGGCGAATTGGGAATCAGGAGAGCCTTTGTCGCCGGACACACGTTTCAACGGAGTGGTCAGGCGATGACGGTTATAAGCCAGTTCCACCATCATCGGTCCCTTGACGCAAAAATTCCCGGCCTGAACCGGATCATCAGGCTCACCCAAAATGTCTATGACTCGCCCGCTCTTCATCCGCACTTTTAGGCGACATAGTGAATTACAGAATTGACAGGCGCTGTCTACGATCTTGTCCGGCTGCAAAGCGGCTGACTGGCCTGTGAAAGTAATCTCGCCGCCAGGTTGTTGTTGAGGATTATCCACACGACTTTCAAAAGTAGATTGCGCCTTCTGTTCCTGCTGACCGAGCAATCGTCCCCCCGGCAGAAGCACGGGCAAGCTGGCGGCGGTTTTGACGAAATTACGGCGAGAAAATCCCTTCCGGCCGGATTTAGACATGCAAAGCTCCTCAGTGAAAACTACGGATTGTTGGGCGGCCGGGTAACTTCTTCCGGCCAGAACAGAGGCGACGAGACGTGGTAAAACCCAGGGCTCTTCGTTTTTACGCCTCCAATGGAGATTTATGTCAAACGAGAAAGGAAGACAGGGCTGTCTTATTCCATCCGTCCAAAGCGCAGTTTGCTCAACCAGCCATTTCGGCTGAGAAGATTCCGGGTCAGGCTATCATTCGCTTCGATGAGCAAATCTGTTACCAAAGACGCTGACCGACAGCCGCTGCGCGTCGTCCTTCTTTATAGACGTGGACGGTTATTGGTACTATGCGGATCGGTTTTGTTGTTTGCGCCAGAGCCGCCGGTTGAATGGCGGCGCCGGCGATTGAAACGATAACAATTATTCCGAAAATGTATTTAAGGGATTTGAAACATGTGCGCCATTATGCACATGTGATCTTTGCGCGGTAAACCGCATAACGAACATTTAAAGAGGATTTAACAAGGCAGGAGCGGACACGAAACAGAGAGGTCGACGCGAGGACTACAGGATAGAGTTCCTCGTAGCGCCACCAAGATGGTTGCGGCGTATCTTCGAGAAGTCCTCAGAACAGAATCCACACCGAGCTTTTTACCATTCTTGACATCCCGGTCTGACTATACTAGTTTGCTCTAGGCCTTGTGCGCACAAGTGCGGACGAATCGCTGCGCCGGCCTGAAGGAGTCATACATGGGAACGCCAAAAACGCGAGACCTTTTCCCCGGAGCCCTTGAAATGATGGCGCTCCGCCTGTTGGAGCAGGAACCAGCCCACGGCTATGCGCTCGTGCAGCGCATCAAGCAGGTGTCGAACGACATGCTGCAGGTAGAGGAAGGATCCC
>DASTMP010000357.1:0-3663 GCA_035714085.1 Blastocatellia bacterium | reverse complement strand
TTCGAACTGGCCAGGGCGCTGGCAAAATAAAAGGATATTACCGCAAACATTGCGTAAGGTCGCCCACCTGTTCGTGGGAAAACCCGCAGCGCTGACCCGTCAATCTCCCTATCCCCTTGCAATTTCAAGCGCCTTCCAACGGCACAACTCTTGCTCAATTCGAGTTCAGCAATCAACACATAACCACCAGATCATTAACAATGGAGGTAATTGTAATGGCAAACAAAAGTGGTACTGGCTTAGCTCCGACGAGGGGCGCTCGCGAATTGATGGGCTTCGACCCCTTCCGTCCGTTCGAGGAGAGGCTCAGGCGTATCTTCGAAGGCTTCGAGCCGTTCAGGACCGCAGGCGAGGAGAACTGGTCGCTCGCCACCTGGGCGCCGGCTTGTGACATTTACGAGACCGGCAACGAGATCGTGGTTAAGGCCGAACTGCCGGAAGTGAAGAAGGAAGACGTTTACGTCTCGATCGAGAACAACCTGCTGACGATTCGTGGCGAACGCAAATTCTCCGAGGAAACGAAGAAGGAGAATTATCATCGCGTCGAGCGCATCTACGGCGAATTCATGCGGAGCTTTACCCTTCCCAGCTTCGTTGACGCCAACAAGGTCAACGCCGAATTCAAGGACGGAGTGCTGCGGATCACATTGGCGAAGCGTGAGGAAGCCAAGCCGAAGCAGATCGAAGTCAAAGTCGAATAACCTATTCGGATAATAGGCGCAGACGGACTTGAGACGGCTGTCGCCTTCGATCCGGCCGCAGCAATTATTCAGTGGCCGCTGCGGCCGGATCGCTTACCTTTATTCGCCCGCCTGCGCCAACGGCCTGACGACATTATCAGCCAATCCAAAGCTACCCGGCGATTGCGGAATTTTCCCCTAACCAGTTCGTAAGATTCCGCAATTTGATCCCTTTCCGAGGCTTAAACCCTCCTTTTACCAAGGCACGCTCATTGCAGATAAGGATTCACTAGGAGGTAAACAATGTCTGAGCAAAATTTTCCGAAATATCACCAGCGCCTCAACCTGCTTATGAAGAGGCTGTCGAAAGAGCTGGCAGGCCCCGCGTCAGGCTTCGCGCAACTGCGCCGCGAGTCGTTGGCCGATGGCGCGCTGAGCCGGAAGAACAAGGAATTGATCGCGCTCGGCGTGGCGATCGCCGCCCGCTGCGACGCCTGCATCGCCTACCACGTTCACGACGCGTTGCGCGCCGGGGCGACGCGACAGGAAATCGTCGAGACCATCGGCGTGGCGATGATGATGGGCGGCGGGCCAGCGACGATGTACGGTTGCCACACCTTCGAGGCGCTCGAACAATTTGAGATCGAACGCGCCGAAGAGGCGGCCGAGAAACAAGCGGGGCAAGAAGGCGGATGCTGACTGCGCCTTCGGAGGAGTCTCTCAGGTTGCTTTGCAACGCCCTGAAACAATGCAAGCGCGCCGCTACATGGCTGCGCAGAGAGGATTGAAGAGGCTTTATTATGGCGACCTCACCAATTTATACGCTCGACTTCGACGAGATCGGTCTGAAAGACGTCGCCCGCGTGGGCGGCAAGAACGCCTCGCTCGGTCAACTTTTCAACGCATTGAAACCGATGGGCGTCGGCGCGCTCGACGGCTTCGCCACCACGGCCGACGCTTATCATCGGCTGCTCATCGAACGCAACCTCGAATTCCAGTTGCGCTCTTTACTCTCCGACTTCGATCCCGAAGACGTCGACGAACTCGCAGCGCGCGGACATGCCGTGCGCGCGGCCGTGCTGGAGACGCCGCTGCCCGACGATCTGCGCTCGGCGATCCTGACCTCTTACGACGGACTCTGCGCCCGGTTGGGGCGCGAGCCGGAGTTGGCCGTCCGCTCGTCAGCCACGGCCGAGGATCTGCCCGAAGCGTCGTTCGCCGGTCAGCAGGAGACATTCCTCAACGTGCGCGGGCGCGAAGCGTTGCTGCGAGCGGCGCAAGCCTGCTTCGCCTCGCTCTTTACCGATCGCGCCATCAGTTATCGCGCGCGCCACGGCTTCGACCACTTGCAGGTCGCGCTCTCGGTCGGCGTGCAGCCGATGGTCCGATCCGACAAGGCCGGCGCGGGCGTGATCTTCACGCTCGACACCGAATCGGGCTTCCGCGACGTGGTCGTCGTGACCGGCTCTTATGGGCTTGGCGAGTTTATGGTGCAGGGCGTAGTCACACCCGATGAATGGATGGTCTTCAAGCCAACGCTAGCGAAAGGCCATCGCGCGATCATCGGGCGGCGAGTCGGCTCCAAAGAAGTTCGATTGGTCTACGCGGACGGGAGCCGCGCCACGCGCAGCGAGCCGACTCCGGACGAAGCGCGCCGCCGCCTCTCGCTCAGCGATGATGAAGTCATGAAGCTGGCGCGCTGGGCCTGTCTGGTCGAAGGGCATTACTCCGAGCTCGCGGGACATCCGCAGTATATGGACCTCGAATGGGCTAAGGACGGACTGACCGGCGAGCTTTTCATTTTGCAGGCGCGCCCGGAGACGGTTCATTCGGCGAAGCCGCGAACGGCAGTGGCCGAGAGCTACCGCTTGAAAGGCAAGGCTGGCGCGCCGCTCGTGACCGGCCAAGCGGTCGGCGAAAAGATCGGCGCTGGTCGCGTGCGCGTCGTGCGCGGCGCAGAGGCGCTGACGACAGTTGAGACTGGGGACGTCTTGGTCACCGAGATGACCGATCCGGATTGGGAGCCGGTGATGAAGCGCGTCGCGGCCCTCGTCACCGACCGGGGCGGGCGCACCGCGCACGCGGCCATTGTCTCCCGAGAGCTCGGGCTGCCCTGCGTCGTGGGCGCGGGCGACGCGACCGGCGTTCTGCGCGACGGCGATGAAGTGACCGTCTGTTGCGCCGAAGGATCGAAGGGCGCAGTCTACGGCGGGCGCATCCCCTTCGAGGTCGAGCGGGTTGACGCCGCCGGCGTACATCTAACCCGCACACGAGTGATGCTTAACATCGGCGATCCCAGCCGCGCTTTCTCCGTCGCCGCGATCCCCAATGCGGGCGTCGGCCTGGCCCGCCTCGAATTCATTATCAACAACCACATCGGCATTCACCCGATGGCGCTCGCGCGCTATCCGAAGCTGAAAGACCCGCAGGCGGTCAGGGAGATCGCCGCGCGCATCGGCGAAGAGGACCCGCGCGAGTTCTTCATCCGGCGTCTCAGTGAAGGCGTCGGCCGCATCGCCGCCGCCTTCTACCCGAAGCCGGTCATCGTCCGAACCAGCGATTTCAAGACCAATGAATATGCCAGGCTTCTCGGAGGGCGCGAGTTCGAGCCTGAAGAAGAAAACCCGATGCTGGGCTTCCGAGGGGCTTCACGCTACTACGACCAGCGCTACGCCGAAGGCTTCGCCCTGGAATGCGCTGCGCTCGCGCGAGTGCGGCGCGAGATGGGACTGACGAACGTCAAAGTGATGATCCCCTTCTGCCGCACGGTTGAAGAGGGCAAACGCGTGATCGAAGCGATGGCGGCCAACGGCTTGAAGCAGGGCCAGGACGGCCTCGAAGTCTATGCGATGTGCGAGCTACCGTCGAACGTCGTGTCGGCGGACGAATTTCTGAAGGTCTTCGACGGCTATTCCATCGGCTCGAACGACCTGACGCAGCTCGTGCTCGGACTCGACCGGGATTCGGGGACGGTCGCGCATCT
>DASTMP010000356.1:0-10841 GCA_035714085.1 Blastocatellia bacterium | reverse complement strand
GCCCGAGGACATCGGCTGAAGCCCGCGGTCCGACAGATCGATAATCGCCAGACGACGATGACCGAGTCCGACGCGCGCGCGAGAATCTGAATTCCATCGACCGGCGCCTTGCGTGAACGAGTGTTTGAAGGCGCCGTCTTCGATCCAGCCGAGCATGAATCCCTCGCCGTCCGGGCCGCGATGCGCCTGCAGATCATTCATCCTCTGCAAAGCCTGTAGATCGATGGGAACTCCGTCGAGACTGACGGCTCCTACAATGCCACACATATTATTTTTTACGCTCCGGCGCCGGCGCCTTCCCCGTCACCGACCAGTAGATGTCAATCACCTTCTTGGTGAGCAGCCTCTCGTCCAGGCATTGGACCGCCTCACGTCCTCTGATCCGCCCGTCCCTCCTGAGCGCTCTTTCAAGCGCGGCGGCTATGGTTTCGGGTCGCTCGTCGACGCAGACCTCACAGCCTTCGACGCCTTGCAATCGCTGCCGGACGTCGCCGACCGCGACCGAGACGACCGGCAGATCGCAAGCCAACGCCTCCTTCACCACATTCGGCGATCCCTCCTGGCTGGAGGTGAAGACGAAGACATCGCAGGCGCTCATATAGACGGGTATCTCGGCGTGAGGCACGCCCCAGGCGACGATCAGCCTGGCGGGCAATCTCTCGTTGAGTATTTCTACTGCCCGCCTGGCCAGATCGCAACGCTTTCTTTCGTCCGCCGGGTTGCAGGCGAAAAGGACCAGCCGCTCGCCCTCCGGCAGCCCCAGCCTTCGTCGCGCTTCCGTTTGCGGCAAGCGCGTGAGCGAGTCAAAATCGAGTCCTGACGGAATGACGTAGATTGGCGCCGATGAAGGGATATGGTCGCGCATGTGGTCGGCCACCACGATCACCGCGTCGGAGCGCGTCGCAACCAACTGACTCAATCGTCGCAGTAACTGACCATAGAACGCCGGCCGCCGGCCCGGGCGGTTCACGCCCAAAATGTCGTCTCCTCGAAGAGTCACGACCAGAGGTACGCGCTTCGGCATCGCCAGCAGCCCGCTCTGGCCGAACTGCGCATGGATCAGATCGTACCGCTCCCGCTTGAGCTTATCCCGCAGCCGTTTCCAGGCCTTGAGGTAATTGATCGGGTTCTTGGCGCCGCGAAAGGCGAAGACCTCTACGTCGATACCGGCGCGTCGAAGAAACTCTACCTGGCGCGCGATAAACGGGGTCCCGTGCCCTGTGTCAATCCACTCGCTGGTGATCGTTAAGATGCGGAGAGCGCCGTTCATTCCGGGCCTCTCTGTTGATCGGGGTAGGCCACCGAACCTGCTTCTCCAACCTGGCCCTGTGTGAAGCGCGCCGGCGCCGGCGTCGCATTCAGAGATCGGGGCGGCGATGTTGGATTGGCCGCCGCCAGGCGGGGTCTTACAGCATGCAGGAGATTGGCGCTGGCCAGGGCGCACGCCATCATTAGCCAATCGAGTTTGGAGGCGATCCAGTTACCGCTCATGTTTATCAGTATAACTGTGATAACCATGACAATCGGCAAGGCCCCCAGAGACCCACGGCGCGCGCGCCATGCCGCCATCAGGCAAAGAATAATGCAGATTAGTAGAGGAACAGTCCCAAACAGCCCAGTCGAAGTCAAAGCGCCCAGTAACATATTGTGAGTATCCTTAGATCCGTCGGGATCAACTCGCGCCCCATACATAATCTGCAAACGCCTTCCCAGTTCGGACATGTTATCAATGGGTCCCCACCCGATGAACGGCTTCTCCTTGAACATGCCCCAGGCCGTGGGAAATATATTCTCTCGGCCCGCCATGTTGTTTCCATATATTGACTGCTTGTACCGCGACACCAATGATGGCGTCAGCAATACCGCGCACACCAATCCCCCGAGAACCACCAGGACGATAACCAGGCTTTTCGCCTTCGCCCGCAGAGTCTTGCCCCGAGTAGCGAAGGCCGCAAAACCGATCCCAAAAGCGAGCAGAGCGCCGCGAGAGCCGGTATCGATAATCGCGCCCACCATTATTACGGCCAGCGGCGCCGCTACGTACTTGGCCCGGAGCCAGGTTTTGTTACGACCGAAAGCGAATCCCATCAGCGCGATCAGACCCAGGGATATGTTATTGGCCATGTTGTTCGGGTTCTGCCCCAGGACTGAGATTCGCGTGCCTTCATAAAAGTCCTCGAGGCGCGTCGCGGCGACGCCCAACAATTGCATAACCGAGAGCGCCGAACAGGAGATCACGAGCGTCATCAGAGCCGTCTTCATGATCCGCTCGTATCGCATCAGGTTGTAGCCGCTCCACATCAGGAAGAATATCTGAACCATGAGCGTAAGCAGCTTTATCGCGTCCTCCTGCCGCTTCACAGAGCCGCAAAGGAGAGCGAGAAAAAGGACATACACAGCGTAAAACCAGAGTTCTTTGGGAAACTGGCGATAGCACACTTTCGGTTGGAGCAGGGTGAACGCGAGATAGATAAACCCGATTAACGTCGGTATCTCCATCGGGATCGGTCTGTCCGGCCACTCGAAGAGGAGCGAGAAGATAAAAACATAGAACGCGCCGCGAACCAGCGGATTTACGGCGCGATGGCTCGGGCCCTTCGTCCGCTGCCCTGGGACTTGCCGGTGGGGCGCCGCGCCGGGAATAAAGATTGTATTCTTAGCGACTCTCGCGGTCGGTCGCTCAATTTGAGGCGATGGTGTCATTTGGCTTAGCGCGCGTAACGGGCGCACAACAATTTGACCGTATGAATCACGTGTTCTATTTCTTCCTCGCGCATGCCCGGAAAAAGAGGGAGGCTGACAAGGCGGGCCCATGTCTCGGTCGCCACCGGGCAATCTTCAGGCAGCCATCCGAACGATTCCTGATAATAGGGATGCAAATGTAACGGCCGCCAGTGCACGGAACTGCCTACGCCGGATTGCGCCAACTCCTGGATGAATTCATTACGGTCGATCGTCAGTCGCGTCAATCGGAGCCTGATCGGGAACAGGTGCCAGGAATGAATTCGATTACTATCCTCCACAGGAAGCTCGATCTCTTCCACCCCGGATAACGCGTCCCGGTAGGCGGCTACTATTCGTTCGCGCTTGCGTCGCATCTCCTCGGCGCGCGCCAACTGATGAACTCCAATGGCGGCGGCGATGTCGGTCATATTGTATTTGAATCCGGGCGCGATGATTCTGTAATCCCAGCTTCCGCCCCCCGAGTACCTGTCCCACGCGTCGCGGGAAAGGCCGTGCAAAGACATCAATTTCATCCGCTCGGCCAGAAAAGCGTTATTGGTGACGGCCATGCCGCCTTCGCCAGTAGTTATGGTTTTATTCGCATAGAAGGAGAAGCAAGTTACAGCGGCGGTTCCCTCTCCGCATCGCCGCCAGGGATCGCCGGGGCCGCGCCTCCAGGCCGCCGGGAAAGCATGCGCGGCGTCCTCCACAACCCACAATCCGTGATCCGAGGCGAACCTGTTCACCTCCTCCATATCCATCATTAAGCCGCCGACATGAACGGGAATCATTCCCACCGCCTGCGGCGCCTTCGGCGCGCCGCCCGGCGATTTATCGTCTCGGAAGCGGGATAATTTCCTTGCGGCGTCATCAAGACTCATATTGAACGTCGCCGGATCGCAATCGACGAGAATCGGAACCGCGCCCTGGTAGCGAACCACCGCGGCGGTTGCGGCAAAGGTCATAGTGGGAACGAGCACGCCCATTCCCGGCTCCAACTCCAGGGCGTTTACGGCGAGATGGAGCGCCGCGGTGCATGAGTTGACGGCCAGGGCCTGGCTCGCCCCCACCGCGCCGGCGAACTCCTGCTCGAAACGGCGAACCCTCGGCCCGCTCGTCAGCCAACCTGATTTCAATGCTGAGGTTACTTCTTCTATTTCGTTCCCGGTAATTTCGGGGCGATAGAAAGGAACTTGAGTTTCGAGAGCTGTTTGTGTGTTAATCATGCCCATATCGCGCGATTTTATACTTGTTGTAAATAGCGGCGGCGAGCTTAAACGCAAGTCGGTTCTGACAAAGATAAGCCCGCAAACGCCGGCCGACTGTATCAGCGAGTTGCTCTATATTATCGACCGCTCCGAAGGAAACGTTGTTGAGCCAGGCGCGAGGCAGCGACAGGCCGGTCATTACGCCGGCCACTGTGGACATGATCACTGCGCCGGCCAGAATAACCAGGCGAGGTAAATGAGCGAAGCGCAACAATTGTATGGCTAGAATAGTGAATGCCGCCGCCACCACGCCGAGGATTACCCCGGGCGCCTGACACAGGAAATACTCCTTCCAGCTCGCCCCAACAAGCCTGGTAGTTAGCCACGCCATTAACAGGTAAATCACAGTTATAGCGACTACCACGCCAACAGCCACGCCATTTATACCCCACCGGCTACCTATGAAAGAGCAGGAGAAAACGCAAGCCGCATATATAGAGTGACAGGCGAACTTCAAGTAGACCGCCCCCTTGGCGCGCGCCAGTGAGTCTCCAGAGCCATACATAGAGTGAAAGAGCCCTCCAACGCAGAGGATCTGAAGAGGCGTCGCCGCGCCTATCCATTCCGGGCCAAAGACTCCGGCCATAAACTCCGGCGCCGCAACCCCGAGACAAGCGAGTATTGGGGAGACGAGGATTGCTGATAAAAATAAAGAAGCGAGATAGGCCCGTTTCAACCGCTCGCTCTCATCCTGGATCAAAGAATAGACGGGAAAGAGCACGGAGCTGATCACTGACGAAAACTGGTACATTGGCATGGTCATAAGCTGGTAGGCGCGGGAGTATAAACCTAAAGCGGTTGCGCCGAGCTGGCGGCCTACGACAAAGTAATCGCCGTTATGCGCGGCATAGTTCGCTAGATTGAATAAGCTCTGGCCTATGCCAAAGCCCAACAATTGGCGCGCTTCTGTCAGAGAGAAACTGGGTCGCATCGGATGAGGCGCCACATGAAGAAACAAGATGGTCCTGAGCAGAGTTTGAATCAGGGCGGCCCACACGAGAGCCCACACCCCGTAACCTAACAGCGCGAGCGATATGCCAACTGGAACGTACCCGAAAGCGTATGACCCCAGTTCGGCGATAAGTAATTTCCGGTATTCCAGCTTTCGCTGTAAAAGGGCGTAGGAGACCTTGCCGACGCTCGTCAGTATAACAATCACCGAGATCAGCCGCAGAATCGGAATCACCTCATTACTCTGAAGAAGAATAGCCACAAATGGCGCGGTCAAATAGACAGTTATGGTAAATAACAGGCCAAAGAGAATTGAGAGTGAAAAAGCCACGCGGATATGAATGTCCGTGAGATCTTTACGCTGTATCACGGCGATATTAACGCTTATCTCTGATATTTCGACGACGAGATTCATAACCAACATCGCCAGAGCCAGCAACCCAAATTGATCCACGCGGATGAGACGCGCCAGAATAACCATGACGGTCAACTGGAGGATAAATTTCGACAACTCCGAAAGAAAGCGCCAAGAAATGGCGCTCATCGCGCGGCCATAAAGCGGTTCAGCCGTTAACGGCGCGCCTGTCGGCTCTTTCAGTTGTGTTTGTCCCGATATGGTCATTAGTCTAAACGCGAATGCGCAGGCGCCCGCCCCCGAACGCTCACCCAACCATCCTCACTGTCGAGCAAATCAACATCGGTCAATCCGGCTTCGCGAAACCAGCGAAATACTTCTTTCGGACGATGCCGGGACTCCAACTCAGTCGCATAGGTATCGAATGTGTCCAGCACAGACCATCTCAGCGGATAATTCGCATAGATCACAGCCGGGAATAGATAGCGAATCCAACGTACAAGTGGAATTTTATCTATAACCCAGAGAACTGGAACACAATACAACGACCACCATAGCATGAGCCGTTTCGGAAGGCGCCGTGTGAAAACTCGGAAGAAACGCCGGCGGAACATGTTGAGCGCCCAGCCAACGCCCGGTTTCATGGTAGCCGCGTATACGCTGATTGCGATCTCGCCGCCAGGTTTGACCATCGGTGTGAGCGCCCGGAACGCTTGCTCGGCTGACGGCGTGTGGTGGAGTACGCCGATCGAAAAGACTATGTCAAACGAACCTCGCCGGAAGGGTAGGCGGAAGATGTCGCCTTTTATGATAAGCACGTTGTCGCGGTCAGACAGGTTCGCGGCCGCCGCGTCTACAGCCGATGACAGGTCAACGCCGACTGCGAGCGCCGCGCCGTCACGTGAGACGATGTCGAGAAAACGCCCCATGCCACAACCCGCATCGAGGATAATCTTTCCCGCAATCTGTTCGGGAAAAAATCCCGTCTCTTGCCGGAGGCGTCGCTCTGAGTCTTGAAGGCGGTCATTATCTAATTGTTCACGCGAAAAAGTTTTCCACTGCAATCCAAAAGATTCGGCATATGATTCATCTTCGACAAAAGATAGAACCCCATTACGGGGGTCGCGTGAGTAGATCTGCCCGCAGTCGCGGCACTGCGTTATCGAACCTTTCAACTCCAAGCTGGCGCCGCATGCGGGGCAAACCAACATGGGCATGGCGAGACTCAACACATCGCTTTTTACGGAACTTGACCTTACGTGTTGCACTGCTTGCATTATACCCGTTCTCAAATGTATGAAGACGGTTAGGCGCCGCAGATCACAGAGGGAATTAACAACTTCTGTGTTCTGCGGCGCCTGTGGCCATTCATTCCTCTATCCACCGCTGATGCCAAAGCGCGAACTGCAGCAGATTCCACATCTTTTTCGCGCTGATACGATCGCCTGCCATGAAAGAGTCGACCGTATTCTTAATATAAGCAGGAGAGAAAATCCCCTGCCGGCGGATTCGCGACGGATCGAGGGCCTGCAAGACGAGCGGCTTCAATGCGGACCTCATCCAATCGGTCAAAGGAACGGCGAACCCATGTTTGGGCCGATCTACAAGCTCCGGCGGGATGTATTTGTAGAGTATTTTTCGGAGGATATACTTGGTCGTTCGGCCGTCGTACTTGTACCGGCCCGGCAAAGCCAGCGCGTATTCGACCAGTTTATGATCCAGCAACGGCTCACGCACTTCCAGTCCGACCGCCATGCTTGCGCGGTCTACCTTGACCAGAAAATTGTCAGGAAGCGTTGTCTGCGCGTCGGCCAGCATCATATCCAGAGACGGATCGACGCTCTCATCGCGAGTGAGGACGGGGAGCGCGTCGCACGGCTTGAGCCCAGGGGCGAGGTCTTTAAGCGACTCATTCGGCCAGACGCTGATCGAAGAAGTGTAAGCCGCGCGAATGCCCGGCGCGGAAAGAACATGCGACAATTTTAGCAGCTTGTCGCTGAAATCGGCCGCCTCCAGGTCTGGGTAAAAACGGTTGGTCGTTTTCACAAGCAGCGGCTCCATCGCTTTCACCGCTCCCACTCCCAACCGCCTCAGGACGGTCGAGCCGGCTCGCCGCAGGGCTAGAGGAAGGCTGGATACTCTCTCCCAGGCCGGCGAAAGCATTGTGTAGTGGGTATAGCCGCAGAAGAACTCGTCGCCGCCGTCGGCGGACAGCGCGACCTTCACCTCGCCGCGGGCGGCCTTGCAAAGCAGGTAAGTGGGGATGCCGCATTCATCGGAGAACGGCTCGTCGTAGATTTCACAGAGGCGGGGCACGATCTCGATCGCGTCCCTCTCCGCGCAATGCAGTTCCGTGTGGTCGGCGCCGAGATGTTCCGCCACCGCCCTGGCGAAAGGCGATTCGTCGGACTTGGCGTCGTCGAAGCCGACCGTGAAAGTGCGGATGTTCTCGCCCGCCTCGCGCTTGAGCACCGCCGCCACCAGAGACGAATCTACGCCGCCGCTCAGGAAGACGCCAACCGGCACGTCGGAGACCATTCGATAGGCGCACGCCTCGCGCAACAGTTCGGTCAGCTCATCCTCGACCTGCCGCTCCGTCCGATGATCTCCGTCGGTTGTATGGTAATCGGCGATTGACCAGTAACTGCGCTCCTCCGGCTCCCCGCCAGCCGAAAACTCGACATAACACCCGGGGCGCACTTTGCGCGTGTTCTTGAAGATGCTCAATGGCGCCGGAACGAAGCCGAGGTAAAGGTAGAGCGACACCGCATCGGGGTTCAATTCCTTGCTGAACCTCGGATGGGCTATGAGCGCCTTCAGCTCCGACCCGAATAACAGCAAGCGCCCGTCGTAATAGTAATAGAGCGGCTTGACCCCGAGCCGATCGCGGAACAGTAGCAACTTCCGGCGCTCCTTGTCCCAGAGCCCAAACGCGAACATCCCGCGTAAACGCGAAACGCACTCGGCCCCCCACTCTTTGTAGGCGTACAAAATGACTTCAGTGTCGGTGTCGCTGGCGAACCGATGCCCTTTCCTGAGCAACTCCTGTTTGATCTCACGGTAGTTATAAATCTCGCCGTTGAAGGTGATTATGATCGTATCATCGGCGTCGCGCATCGGCTGCCTGCCACGCGGCGAGAGGTCTATGATCGAGAGGCGCTGGTGGCCGAAACCGAGGGCATGGTCCTCGCTTGTGAAGAGGCCCGAATCGTCCGGCCCCCGATGGACTAGCGAGCCGGTCATTGAGGAGAGATCGGCTTCAATAGCCCCCTGGTTGAAATCCAATAAACCTGTTATTCCGCACATTCCTCGTCAACCTCAGGCTACGCTTGCATACTGCGCCGCAGATTCTCTAATCAGTTCCTCCGCCCAACCATTTTGGAGCGCAAGGCTCGAGACGCGTTCATTGCCGAGGAATTTTACGTTGCTATACCTCGGATCTCGGTAGTCCATGATCTTTCCGCTTTCGATAGCTTCGATGACCTGCGCTACGCCTTTCTCCACGACCCACGCCGGCGCAAAACCCAAAATATCACGTATCTTATTGAAATTGACGCGGTAATTACGGCGGTCCGTGTCTGGCCCCTGGTCTATGATCTGGGCGGCGGGTACGAATTGATTTATGATCTTACCTATCTGGTAAATGGTGTAGTTCTGTTCATTCGAACCGACATTGAAGGTCTGATTTTTTACCAGCGAAAATGGGGCCTCTAGAGTTTTGAAAACAGCCAGTGCGGCGTCGTGTACATGCACGAAAGGGCGCCACTGATCTCCCCCACGAATTGTAATCTGGCCCTCAACGAGGGCTTTCGCAGTAAGCAAGTTGATAACCAAATCGAACCTAGTGCGGCCGGAAAGGCCATAGATTGTGCCAAAGCGCAGTACGGTAGGGGCGAAATTAGAATCTGACAGGCTCAGTAAAACCCGCTCTGACGCGATCTTGCTGCGGGCGTATAAAGAAACGGGGTTAAGTACGGAATGTTCATCCAGGACTTCGTCGCATGCGCCGTAAACCGAACAGGTGCTGGCGAAGATAAAGCGGCTGACCCCGCTCCCCTTGGCCACCTCGGCGATCATGCGCGTGGCCATCAGGTTGACTTCGATGGTTAGATCTTCATTCAGCGCGCAGGCCGGGTCACCGACGATTGCGCCAAGATGAATAACCGCATCCATGTCCTTCGTCCCCTCTACGACTTTATCGACCTGGCGAAAATCGGCGCGCATGATTTCCAGCCTGGGATGATGCAAGAAATCCCGAATCGGTTCGGCGCCGTAGAGAAATAAGTCGAGCAGGCGCACGTGGTACCCTTTCTCCAACAGCATTGGTAGCAGGGCGGAGCCGATATACCCTGCGCCTCCGACAAGCAGAACTTTCCGCGCTTTACATTCATCGGTCTGCTTAAAACTAGGAGCCTCCGCGCGAACTATATTGGACCAAAGGGAAGTCCAAAGTCGAGAACCCACCAGCAACACTATGCTGACGAACCAGGCGTACAGGTATGTGCCAGGTTGGAGGCCGGTACCGCTTATGAAGTACGATAGTAAACCATATAGTAAATAAGCCAAACTGACGGCATGGGTTACGACCAGAGCCTTATATCGTCCTCGATAAGTACGGCCATAAGAATAAAAACCGCTGAGGGAGAATACGATCAGACAAACCAGTGTCAATCGAATAGCGCTGCTACGGTACCCAATAATGTTATCCCACAAGAAAATCTTGTAATCAGCTTTGTTAGCGTCATCCCCGGTCATTACGAACTTAACCAGGCGGATAACTATTGAAGTAAGGACAGCGACATTTATGAGCATGGCGTCGGCCAGACCCCGTAACACCTTAGACCGATTAATGCTCAAGC
Organism: Blastocatellia bacterium; assembly: GCA_035714085.1. Lineage (GTDB taxonomy): Bacteria > Acidobacteriota > Blastocatellia > RBC074 > RBC074 > JAJVID01. The sequence continues at coordinate 684 of DASTMP010000356.1, read as the reverse complement.
GATTAAAAATGCCCATGATACATGCCTCATCTTGAAGTTGTTGTAAGTAGGCCTCGGCGAGAAGAGGACGTATTGTCCATTACAGAGACACAGATTAGTGAGGGGAGCGTTACGAGTAGTGGCCGTAATACGGGATGTGTTTGGCGGGGACATCATTCAGGACCACACCAAAAACATTGGCTCCTACGCTTGAAAGCTCCTGGCGGGCAAGGCTCATGGTTTCCCAATTGCTTTTACCGCCGTTCACGACGAGGATCACGCTGTCGACGATAGTGGATAGGATGAGCGGATCGGCCAGGATGAGTGGCGGCGAGTCGAACACGATGTAATCGCAGAGATTGGCCAGCGTCTCCACCATCTCTTTCATCTTTTGGGAGCCGAGCATGTCGCCCGGGTTATGCGGAATGGCGCCGCTGGGGATAAATGACAGACCCGGAATATCCAACTTCTGGATCACGTTTTCCAATTCGACCTCGCCCGAAAGGTACGTGGACAAACCAGGCTCCTGATCGACACGGAGCCTCTTGTGAGCCGTTGGCCTGCGCAGATCGCAATCAACGATCAACACCGACCGTCCGAGATGAGCTATGCTGGTCGCGACATTAATGACCGTCGTCGTTTTGCCTTCGGCGGGTTGGCTGCTGGTAATGAGCCAGGTCTTGGCCTTAGTACCTGCGCCACTTT
>DASTMP010000355.1:0-1925 GCA_035714085.1 Blastocatellia bacterium | reverse complement strand
GACGCTTTTGAAGAATCTCTTCGAATTCTTCGTGGACCTCTTCATTTTGCTGTTCGCGCTGTTCTTCATGTTTCGCGACGGAGAAAAACTTGTGCGCGCCGTGCGCCACCTGCTGCCGTTCGACGGCAAAATCCAGAACGATATGATGCGCGAATCCCGGGACCTGATCTTCGCGAGCGTGGCGGTCGGCCTGGCGATCGCTGCGATTCAGGGAGCGTTGGGAGGACTGGCCTTTGCGCTGGTGGGAATCGCTACGCCGGTTTTTTGGGGCGTGTTGATCGCATTTTTCTCGCTGGTTCCGGTTGTTGGTTCCGCGTTGATCTGGGTTCCCGCGGCGGCGTGGATCGGAATCACCGGCTCGTGGGGCAAAGCGATTGTGATCCTGGTGATTTGCGGAGGCGTGGCGGGAATCGCGGACAATATCATTCGGCCGCTGTTGCTGAAAAATCGCACGCGGCTCAATGAGCTCTTGCTGTTCCTGAGCGTGCTCGGCGGCATCCAGATGTTCGGGATTTTGGGCATTATCGTCGGTCCCACCATCGTGGCTGCCGCGCTCGGGATTTTTCGCGTGTACATGCAGCGGCGCGAACATCTTCGCGACACGCCGGGAGTTGTGGAAGGCGCTTGATTCGTCCTTGCTTCTGCGACAACTCCAGGTCTTAAAGTAGCTTCTTAGACGATGGCGTATGCTAGAGTACCCGCCGGATGAAAGTGCTGATGACGGACACACTGAAAAAATCGCCGACGCACGCGGAACTGCCGCCCGACAAATTGCGGTGGAAATGCGAGCCTAGCCGTTTGCCGTTTGAGACCACGGCGCAAGCGGAGCCGCGCGAAGGATTCGTCGGACAGGAACGCGCTTTGCGCGCGCTGAAAATGGGCATCGAGCTGAGCGCGCCTGGCTACAACGTATTCGTTTGCGGACTGGCGGGAACCAGCCGCGGCGGAACGATCGCTCGAATGATCGAAGAGTTGAAGCCCGCGACGAAAGTGTCGCTCGACCGCTGCTACGTGAACAATTTCAAGACGCCGGACCGGCCGCGATTGCTTACCCTGCGGCGCGGGCAGGCCAACAGCTTCAAGAAAGATATGCAGGCGGGAATCGATTTCCTGCGGCGCAGGATTCCGCAGGTCTTTGAAGGCGAACCGTTCCAAAGGCAGAAGGGAAGGATCGTCGAGCGGTTTACGGTGCGCGAAAAAGATTTGATGGATGATTTTACGCGCAAGATTGCGCGCGAACAATTTGCGCTGGGCCACATGCAGGTTGGCGCCGTCGCGTTGCCGGAAATTTTCCCGGTCCTCGAAGGACAAATGGTGCCGATCGAAGACGTCTCGAAGATGGTGCATGAAGGAAAGCTCGACACGACTGTAGCCGAAGAAATCGAGCGAAAATACGAACAGTTCCGGCAGGAATTCACGGTCGTCTACCGCAAGACGCTGACGCTTTCGCGCGAACTGGCCAGCGAACTGAGCTATCTGGAGCAGGAAGGAGCCTCCGTGCTGGTGGACGGCGTGATCGAAGAACTGAAGGAAAAATATCCCGCCACGAGCGTCGAAGAATACCTGGAAGAAGTCCGGCATCACTTGTTGGACAACCTCGATCCGTTCAAAGAGCGCGAAGGGGAAGGCGACGAGCCCTCGGAACCTCCGGGCGACGGCTTGCCCAAATCGCCTGGTCCGGAGCGCGATCCATTTCGCGTTTATGGCGTAAACGTGATCCTGGCGCACGACGACGACAACGGGCCGCCCGTAATCTTCGAGATGACGCCGACGTACGCGAATCTTTTCGGCACGATTCAGCGGGCCTACGACGCGCGCGGGGGTTGGACCAGCGACTTTATGGATTTGCGCGGCGGATCGTTGCTGCGCGCCGATGGCGGCTTTTTGATCATGTATTCGCTCGAGGCGATTTCGGAGCAAGGCGT
>DASTMP010000354.1:0-21212 GCA_035714085.1 Blastocatellia bacterium | reverse complement strand
GTCAGGTCTCAGACTGGCGCCAACGGCCCCGCCAAGGCTGCGCAGGGCGAGAACGAGCAAGCGATGCAGGCCCTCGTGAATGAAGTGCGCCAACTCAGGCTCGCCATCCAGCGATCGAATCTCAGCGCATCTCAAGCGCAAGTGGTCATCGAGAGGATGCGGTCGCAGCAGCAAAGCGTGGACCGTCTGTCTGAAAGATTGCGTTGGGCGCGCGAGGAGGCGTCGCGGTTCAGGATGTACCTGCCGATCCAACAGGCCGAGCTTGAGAATCGGTTGAAAGATATCGAAGCGAACTTGAGTGAGTCCATAGACGCCAAAACACGTCGCGTCAGGGAGGGAGAACTGGAGATCACCAAGCAAAGGTTGGGAATGCTGGCGCAAGAGGAAACACGGATGCGAGAGAATGAGTCCCAAACCGCCGCGCAATTGCAAATCGAGCAGGCGAAGCTGGCTGAGCTTAACGATCAATTGGACGCTTTGCAGCGGGAACAGGAAACACCGCCCGCCGAGAAAAAGCAGCCACAAAGCGGTAGACGCCCGTGAACGATCTAAATACAACCAGGAGGAATTATGTGGCAGGACCTGCGCTTCGGCGCGCGAATGCTGTGGAAGAACCTCGCCTTCACGTTAATCGCTGTTCTCACGCTGGCTCTCGGCGTCGGCGCGAACACGGCCATCTTTTCGATTGTCAATGCGGTGTTATTGCGCCCGCTGGCTTATCCTGAATCGGAAAGGTTAGTGGAGATTGGGCGCGCTTTCGACGGCGGCTCCGCCGGCGCGCTCAACGAACCCAAGTTCGTCTTCCTGCGCGACAACGCTCAATCGTTTGACGCCATCACCGGAATTCAGGGCGGATCTGACCTCTATCTGTCTGATGGAAGCGAGGCCGAATACGTCGGCAACTTGAGTGTCACGGCGGATTTCTTCCGCACGCTGGGCGTAGCGCCGGCAATCGGTCGCGGCTTTACGGCTGAAGAAGACAGCCCCGCTGGCGCCCGAGTGGCGATTCTTGGCGACGGATTATGGCGGCAGCGCTTTGGGGCGGACGCCGGGATTGTCGGCAGGAATATCTCGCTCAACGGCGTCGCCTATACGGTTGTCGGGATTATGCCGCCAGGTTTTGAATATTATGCGCCTCCGGACGTCATCGTGCCGATGCGCGTCAACCCGGCCAGCCATAATGAAGGGTATAACTGGACGGTCATTGGGCGTTTGAAGCGCGGGGTCACGCCGGATCAGGCGCGTTCGGAAATGATGGCGCTGATTGACAAGTTCAATACCATTTATCCGAGTCAGGGAAGCGTCTTCGGGAAAGAAGCGCACCGTCTGATGACCTGGCGGTCGAGTATGACAGCGGACGTTCAAATGCTTTTGTGGATTCTGCTCGGCGCGGTCGGCTTCGTCCTGCTGATCGCCTGCGCCAACGTGGCCAATCTACAACTGACGCGCGCGGCGGGACGGCGGAAAGAAGTAGCGGTTCGGTTGGCCTTGGGCGCGGGTGGTTGGCGTGTGGTTCGTCAACTGCTGACCGAAGGCGTAATGCTGGCGCTCGTGGGCGGCGGCGTCGGGTTATTGCTGGCGGTTTGGGGGGTGGATGGGATGATGGCGCTGGTTCCAAAAGATATGATCCCGCGCGCCGAAGAGATCAATGTGGATTGGCGCGTGCTCCTCTTTGCGTTAGGCGCGAGCATTTTGACCGGCGTCGTTTCCGGTCTCGCCCCGGCGTTGCAAACGCTGAGAGTGGACGTGATCCGAAACCTCAAGGAGGGCGCGGGCAAGACCAGCGCGGATGCCGCGCGCAGGCGGTTGCGCGGCGCGCTGGTTATCGTCGAGATCGCGTTGGCGTTGACGCTGACAGTCGGCGCGGGCCTGTTGCTGCGGACATTCGCCAATCTTCGCGGCGTCGAGAAGGGCTTCGACGCGCGCAACACGCTGACCTTCTATATTTCGCCGAGAGGAGAAAGGTACAAGACCGTGGCGAAGACGAATGACCTGTATGGCCACGCGCTGGAGAGATTGCGTAATCTGCCGGGCGTCCAAGCCGCTGCGCTGACTAATCAGTTGCCGCTCAACAGGTGGTTCAACCTGCCTTACATGCTGGCGGGCCAGAGCAAGTCTTCAGCCTCGGCAGAGTACCGGCTGATTTCCAATGACTATTTCAATGTGATGAAGATGTCTTTGCGGCGCGGGCGTCAGTTTAATGATGGCGATGTGGTCGGCGCCGAACCGGTCATCATTGTCAACGAGGCGTTCGCGCGGCGGAACTTCGCCAACGTCGAGCCGCTGGGCCAGGAAGTGTACGCCTGCTGTGGCGAACGCGGCGATCCCGCGATGCGCCGCGTCGTCGGGGTAGTCAGTAATACGAAGCAGCGCAACTTAATCAATCCGGCGCCACAGACGGTCTTCATCCCGATCGGACAGGCTACCGAGGGGATGAATGAACAAACACGGTATGCGAGCTTCGCCCTGCGCGCGGTGGGCGATCCGTTGGCGCTTAGCGCGGCGGTCCGCAGCGAGATGCGCCAGCTCGATCCTGCCGTGCCGGTCCAGGGGCTGCGTTCGATGGAGCAATTGGTAAGCGGCTCGGTCGCGCCGCAGCGGTTCAATATGTCGCTGCTCGGACTGTTCGCGGCGCTCGGACTCGTTCTGGCGGCGATCGGAATTTACGGCGTGATGGCATACGGCGTCTCGCAGCGCACTCATGAAATCGGCTTGCGGATGGCGCTTGGGGCCCGAAAGAGTGACGTGATGAAGATGGTGGTTCGGCAGGGAATGGCCCTGGCGACGATCGGCGTCGTGATCGGCTTGATCGCATCGTATGCGGTGACGCGGTTGTTGAAGACCTTGCTCTTCGGCGTGAGCGCGACCGATCCGCTGACGTTCACCGTGATCGCGCTGTCGCTAGCGGTTGTCGCGCTACTGGCCTGTTGGATACCGGCGCGGAGGGCGGCCAAGGTGGATCCGATGATCGCTCTTCGTTGTGAATAGGTTTCAGGTTTCAGGTGTCAGGGTAGAGTTCTTCTTAACTAAAACCTGAAACCTGAAACCTGAAACCTGAAACCTGAAACCCGAAACCTGAAACCTGAAACCTGTCTAAATCCTTGACGCGTAGTAGCCCTGGCGCGCGCGGAGGCGGAGGTCGGGTCGCCTCGGCACGCGCACGGAAATCTGACGGAAGCGCCCATCGGCGCGCTCGGCGGTCGAGTAATAGCCGAGCAGGTATTGCGCCCGCAGATCGGACGCTATCTGGCCGAACGCTTCGTCTAAATCTTCGACGCCATCCGGCAGGAACGCCGCTCCGCCGGTCGCCGAGGCCAGCGAGATCATGTCGCCCTGAGCCCTGAGACTGATCTTGTTTAAGCGAATGGACGGACCGCTTGGATTGATCGAATAGAAAAGACAGTCGGAGCGCTGCAATTCCTTCATCGCGTCGTGGACCGTATTGTTCGCGCTCAGCATATCTTCTCCGTCCGAGATCACGACGACCACGCGCTTGGCGCCCGGCGCGGCGGTCTTGCTCAAATATCGAGCGGCCTCGGCCACAGCGTCGAAGAAAGCGGTGGGCTCTTTGGTCGGCTCGATTCCCATCGCGGCCCTGATGGCTCTGTCAATGCCCACCGCTCGAGGTCGGACCAATCTGGGTCTGATGCCGATCGTGAATATGGAGACCGCATCGTTCGGCTTGAGCGCCTCTTGCAGGAACCGCAAGGCCGCTTGGCGTTCGAATTGGAAGAGACTGAAGACGCTGGCGGTAATGTCGAAGAGCAGCGCGATTTCGACCCGCGCCTCGCCCGGATCTCCGAGAGAAACAATCTGCTGGGGCATGCCATTCTCTTCCAAATGGAAATCTCTGGCGGTCAAGTTGTGAACAGGCCGGCCCGCGGCGTCGGTGACCGAGACCGGCACTTCGACAAGACTGGAGTCGATCTTGATGGTCTCTACCGAATCCTGCGCCGTAGATTTCTGTGTTCTTTTCGATTGTTGGGCAATGACAGACGAATGTAGTGTCAGAACGATCAACCACGAAGAAACGAAAAGCGCGAAAATGGTCGAGGATCGAGGATTGAAGATCGAAGATAGAAGATCGTGTCGCGCTTTCGATTCTCGATCCTCAATTCTCGATTCTCGATCCTCAATTCTCGATCCTCGATCCTCGGTCTTCATAAACAACTCCTCCTTTATTGTGTCGCCGCGGTGTAACTGGTTCGACTCGCGCGAATCTGTACGTCGGGGCGTGAAGTCTTGATTCTAAGCTCGTGGCGCTTGCCGTCACGGTTGTCGGGGTAGTAGGCCAGCGCGTAACTGGCTCGAATCTCTTCGGCCAGAGCCTTGAAGATCGGCGTGAAATCCCGCGCGTCGGCGGAGAAGTCCTGCCCGCCCGTCGCCGACACGATGCGCGAAGCGTCGAGCGGAGTAATCACGCGAGTGGTCGAATCGGTGGGCGAGAGCGCGAAGGACGGCAGAGTGACTGAATAAATCGTCACGCCCGCGTCGTTGGCCCTTCGGATCACTTCCTTTCGGTCGATGATGCTCGCCGAATCGAAGCCGTCCGTGATGACGACGACGACGCGCCGAACCGGTCGCCCGTTACGCGTTCGAGGCGCGCGCCGGTCGAGCATCGTGATAGCGCGATCGAGCGCGTCGTAGATGCGCGTCGAACCTTCGAACTCACCCATCTTTTCAAAGGCCCGCGCAATCCTCGCCGGATCCGGCGTGAAGTCCTGCGTGATTTTCACCTTGTTATTGAATGTTAAAGCGGCGAATACGGAATCGCCCTTCATCAGGTCAGTAAATTTCATCGCGGCCTGTCGCAATGTGGTCATCTCATCGAGCCGGAGACTTCCCGAAAGGTCGAGCGCAAAGACAACGGCGAGCGGGCGTGAAAGGGTAACCTCGTCGTTCATTGCGAAGAAATTTATATTCCGCGCCTGCCCGTCTTCGAAGACCTGAATCTCTTCGGGGCGCAGGTCGCGGACGTAGGCGCCCGACTTGTCAGTGGCCGTCACATCAATCACCACCAGGTCGGTGTCCATGCGGATGGTCAATCCCGGTCGCCGCGATTGCGAGTCAGCCTGCGCGTCGGCATGTATATTGGATTGCTGCGCGCGCGCGAGGAAGGCGGCGGTCATCGTCAATCCAAGGCAGAAAGCGGCGATGGCAATGCGAATCTTCATATATTTTCCTTCACTCAAACTGCGCGCATCGTGCGCCCTTCGCGCTATGGGTTCATATTCGCCAATTGCGCCAGCGATCAATGCGCAAACGTCCTAAGTCGCGTATGCGATTTTTGTGCCTCTGGCGCCAATCTCCCCCGTCCGTGTTCTATACTGGCGCCTGAATGATTCGAATCAAATCCCACAGTTGGAATAAAGAAATTAAACGTCCTGACCTGCCCGTTGGTCAACGCGCTTGCGAATTTGTCAGGAGACTTATTGAAAAAAATAGAATGAAGAGAATGGTGAAGAATGCAGGTTATTCAAACTAAACTTGAGGACGCGATCCGTCTGCGCGATTTTGTAGGGTTGCGCGACGCGGTGGGGGGCTTGACTCCTTCGGATCTGGCCGATCTGATTGGCGAGGCGCCAGGCGAGCAACAGGCGACAGTCTTCCGGGTTCTACCGCGCGCCAAAGCCGCAGCCACATTCGAGTATCTTCAATACGACAAACAGGAAGAATTGTTGAAATCGCTGGGGCAGGAAGAAGTCGCCGCGATCCTCAACGATATGTCTCCCGACGACCGCACGATGCTGCTCGAAGAGTTGCCCGCGACGGTGACCAGACAGCTTCTATCATTGCTCGACGAAAAAGAACGCGCGGTCGCCATCCAACTGCTCGGCTATCCAGAAAACAGCGTCGGGCGATTCATGACCCCGGAATATATCGCCGCCCGTCCGGATTGGACCGTGCGACAGGTTCTCGATTACGTTCGAAAACACGGCCATGACAAAGAGACGCTCAATCTGGTTTACGTAGTGGACGACGATAGCGTGTTGATTGACGACGTTCGGATGCGGCGCTTTTTGTTGGCCGACCCGGATCAGCGCGTCAGCGATCTGATGGACAGGGGCTTCACTGCGCTCAAAGCCACAGACGACCGCGAGACGGCGGTGAACGTCTTCCGCCAGGCCGACATGGCCGCGCTCCCGGTGACAGATACCGATGGCGTGCTGATCGGCATCGTCACGAGCGACGACATCCTCGACGTGGCCGAAGAGTTGGCGACGGAGGACATCCAGATGTTAGGCGGCTCCGAAGCGCTCGACGAACCTTACATGCAGATCGCTTTCCACCGGATGGTCAGGAAGCGCGCCGGATGGCTGGTGGTCCTTTTCATCGGCGAGATGTTGACGGCGACAGCCATGAGCTATTTCGAGAAGGAGATCGCGCGCGCCGTCGTGCTGGCCCTGTTCGTGCCGCTGATGATTTCAAGCGGGGGCAACTCCGGCTCGCAGGCCGCGACGCTGGTCATTCGCGCAATGGTCCTTGGCGAGGTCACGCTCCGAGACTGGTGGCGGATCATGCGCCGCGAACTCTTCTCCGGCCTGGCGCTCGGCTCGATCCTGGGCTGCATCGGCTTTCTGCGCATCTCCGTCTGGTCGGCCTTCTCCGACATGTACGGGCCGCACTGGCTGCTGGTCGCAGTCACGGTCGGAGTGGCGCTCGTCGGCATCGTGATGTGGGGCACGCTGGCCGGCTCGATGCTGCCGCTGGTCCTGCGGCGGCTCGGCTTCGATCCCGCCTCGTCTTCGGCGCCGTTCGTCGCGACGCTTGTGGACGTGACCGGGATAGTCATATATTTCAGCGTTGCCGCGCTCATCCTGCGCGGCACATTGCTGTGAGAGGCCGTTTTTACCTCTAGCCCAAGAGGGGCGAAATGTTTATAGTTTGCGGCGCCGTCTGTTCCCCCCCAAGCTCTTCCCAGGTTCAGGAACCATTTGCTTACGCGCGCGGCGCCGCTACCGCAACCGTGAGGAAGCGGCTGACCGTTATAGAAGCGAAATGCGCCGGAAGCCGCTACTAACGAAGCTAAAGAAAAAAAGCGCGCCACTAATCATTAACATTTCGCTTCTAACGGAACTTGATGCGTTCTAACAGAGCAGCAAAGCAATACGCTTCGATCAAATATAATGTCAATCAGCATTAAGTCGCATATGCGCGCTCAATCTTGGATATCGAATTTGGTCGCCGCAGTGATCGCCACATCGGCCGCCGTCATTGCGTCCGCCCCCGAGCCGCAATAGAAATTGGCAAAATATCCGCGTGACCGTCACGCCGAAAGATAATCGCAGAGTGAGAGTGTTTGCCCCGACGGGATACTACGCGTTAGACCCGGAGAAAATCAGAGAGGAGAAGTTCAATGGTAGATAGTAAGTTGGCGGGGATTCGCAATCGCCGCAAAGGGAGCTCTTTTTTCGCATGCGCCATTTTCTTCTTTGGGGGCGTAGCTGGCGTCCTACAACCGGGTTGGACGGCGCCGGCTACGCCTCAGGAGCAGACTGTTACACTCGACGTCGCTGTAATTGAGCCCGACGCCGACGCATATGGGAGCTTGACCAAGGAGGAATTCACTGTTTATGAAGACGGCGTGAAGCAACAGGTGATTTCTCTCAAGGCTCAGGACTCTCCGTTCAGCCTCGGGATTGCGATCGACGCTTCGGGAAGTATGCGCGACCAGTTGCCGTTGATACAGAAGACGGCGCTGGATGTGATCAATCAGATGGGGGCCACTGACGAGGCCTTTGTCGCGGCGTTCACGGCCCAGTCTCAGGTGATTCAGGATTTCACTAGTTACCAGAGCAATCTGGCAAGCGCCATCGACAAAATCTACACTAGTGGATCGACCGCTCTATTAGACGCTATCGTTTCGACATCGGGCTACGCTTATACAAGGGGCAAGCATCGGCGCAGGGCTTTGCTGTTCATCACCGACGGACTGGAGAAAGGCAGCTTTACCAGTGAAGACCAGGCCGTATCCGCGCTGATTGAAAATCAGCAACAGGCTTACTTCGTTTGCGTGCCGGTCGAGGTCTCCCGTCCCTTTTCAAAAACAAAGACGTTATTGAAGCCCAGGGAACAGGTGGACCGTATAGCTAGGGCGACGGGCGGGCAGTCTTTTTACCTGCGCGACGCTGAAGGGACCTCTCAAACGACCGCGAAGTTTATCGGAACCCTGCGTCATCAGTATGAAATCACATACGCTCCAACCAACAAAAAGCAGAACGACAAATTGCGCAAAGTGCGCGTCGTTGTTAGCCCTAAAGACGGACGTCGATTGGACGTGATCACGCGGCAAGGCTATTACGGCCCGGGCCATAAAAGAGGGGCTGAAAAAGGGGCCGGTATGGAATAGCGCTGAGCTATGAGGCCACCAACTGCCGCGCAATCACCAGCCGCTGCACCTCGCTCGTTCCCTCGCCGATTGTGCAGAGCTTTGAATCGCGCCAGTATTTTTCGGGCGGATAATCTTTCGTGTAGCCGTACCCGCCGTGAATCTGAATCGCTTCTTCGGCGACTCTGACCGCGATCTCCGAGGCGAAGAGTTTAGCCATCGCCGATTCCCTCGTCGTCTGGCGCTTATTGTCTTTCATCCAGGCCGCGCGCAGGGTGAGCAATCGCGCCGCGTCGATCTGCGTCGCCATGTCGGCGAGTTTGAACTGGATTCCCTGGAAGTCGAAGATCGGCTGGCCGAACTGTTTGCGCTCCTGCGAATATTTCAGCGCCGATTCGTATGCGCCCTGCGCGATGCCCAGCGCCAGCGCGGCTATCGAGATGCGGCCGCCGTCCAGGACCTGCATGGCGTTGACGAAGCCGCGCCCGACCTCGCCGATCAGGTTCTCGTCCGGTATCCAACAATCCTCGAAGATGATCGAGGCGGTCTCCGAAGCGCGCATGCCGAGCTTGTTCTCCTTCTTGCCGGCGATGAAACCTTTGGTCCCGCGCTCGACGACGAAGGCGCTGATGCCGCGCGAGCGCATCTCGCGGTTGGTGATCGCGATCACGACGCAGATGTCGGCTGAAATGCCATGCGTAATAAAGTTCTTCGATCCGTTGATCACCCAACCTCTTTGGCCACCTTGGCCCCCGCCACGGCGCGTGGCGGTCGTCTTCATCCCCGAAGCGTCGGAACCGGAGCCGGGCTCGGTCAACCCCCACGCGCCCAGGCGTTCGCCTTTGGCCAGCGGCGTGACGTATTTTTTGCGCTGCGCTTCATTGCCGTATTGAAAAATGTGGTTCGTGCAGAGCGAATTGTGCGCGGCGAGCGACAGCCCGATTGAGCCGTCGACGCGCGCGATCTCTTCGATGACTGTGGCGTATTCCACATAGCCCATCCCAGCGCCGCCGTATTCTTCGGGAAAGAGCACGCCCATCAGCCCAATCTCGCTCATCTTCGTGAAAAGCTCGCGCGGCACACGCTGAGCTTCGTCCCACTCCATCACGTGCGGTTTGATCTCCGCTTCGGCGAATTCACGAACCGAACGTTTGACCTGCTCTTGCTCCTCGGTCAAATCAAATCCCATCGCCATCCGAACATTCCTCCATCATCTGATAAACACCTGTTATGAGTTAATAAGAGACGAATATAACGGCAAACGCTGGAAAAGAGAATATGGGCTCGAGGAAATGTGGAATAGAGAGTGGGGAATAGGGAATAGGGAATAGGGAATAGGGAATAGGGAGATAGATTGGGGAATGACCGGAAACAATTCCTCCATTCCCCACTCCCTATTCCCCATTTCAAGTTTCAGAAGATGAGTTTCAAAGCGAACTGCAACTGTCGCGACGAGCCGGAGTCGCTGGTCGGGAAGCGGGTGCCGTTGGCTGGGGTAATGAGTCCAAAGGTTGTGCTTCCAACGGTGGCCACACGCCCTGGCTGTCCAAGGTTCGCATGGTTGAAGAGGTCGAAGATCTCAGTCCGGAACTGGATAAGCAAACTCTCGTTGATCTTGGTGTTCTTGAGGACCGAGAAGTCTACGTTCTTGAAATCTGGTCCAGTGATGACATTCCGGCCCAAGTTGCCAAAGTGGAAGACGCCGCTGCTCGATACCGGCAGCGCGAAGACCGAGCTGGAAGTACAGAAACCAGCAGCGGTCGAAACTGTGACCCGAGGATCGCAGACTGTGTTTGTGAACCACAAGTCGGGGCTGGCTTTGCCGATGACGTCGATTGTGCCAATCAGGTCGGGTCTGAGCGTCGCAGTCCCGGTGAAACTGTTAATATTGGTGACGACATTGATCGGGTTGCCACTCTGCAATTGGGTGATGCTAGAAATCTGCCAGCCCTCGACCAGGCGATTGCCTTTGAAGGGCAGTTCGTAAAGCCAGTTGATGACGAAGCGATGGCGCGCGTCGAAATCCGACAGCCCGCGATCCCCGTTGATGTTGTAGCTGTCCTGTACGACAACCCCTTGCGTATTAAGCGAGTTGTAGTCGATGGATTTCGAGAATGTGTAGGAGGCGTTTAACTGAAGCCCGCGCGAGAGCCGTTTGTTTGCAGTGATCCACAGCGCGTTGTAGCTGGAATTGCCCGCGCTGTCGTTCTCTAGGATATTACCGAGCCTGGCGCCAGCCAGAATCGGGCTGTTGCTTGAGAGAGTGGGAAATGGTCGCGTGCTGTCGCTGCGAAACTGGTTGATGTTGCGCTGAATACGCAGATGCGTTCCCTTCGACCCGAAATAGCCGACCGTCACACCCAAGGTCGGCGTGACCTCGTGCTGTAAATTCAGATTCCAGGACTGAACATAGGCGTTCTCGAAGTTGTGATCAACAGAGGTTGGGGCCAGTCCAACAGCGGCGGCGTCGGTCAGCGCGCTGCCGAAGGTGGTTCGGAAGTTTGGATTGGTCGCGGGGGGAGCAAAGCTTCGAGGGTCAGCCAACGGAGGGTTCGTCGACGCGCCAGCAATTAGACCAGTCACCGGCTGATCGGCGAGGATGGCATAGCCGGCGCGGATCGAGGTCTTTCCATCTTTGAATGGATCCCACGTGAACCCAACACGCGGCTGGACGGCATGGTTGGCCTGGTAAACCTCTCCAATGCCCGCCCCTACAAGATTCAGAGAATTGGTCGCCGGGTCGAATACGGCGAAACGGTCGTAACGCTCGCTAGGCGACATGAGCCAGTCATAACGCAGGCCCAATTCGAGGGTAAAATTCGGCTTCACCTTCAAGCCGTCTTGCGCGAAGAAACCGAGCGCTCCCTGTGCAATGCTGCTCGACTGGTTACCTAATGTGGCGGTGAAGGCGTTAGCTCTGGTTGGCCCATTAGGCTGATTGGGGATCATGCCGAGGAAATCATCAATGCTGGCGAACCCGAATGAGCCGACAGTCTGCGCGAAATTATTGTTGTAGAACCGGCGAAACTCGCCGCCGAACTTGAACGAGTGCCTGCCGCGCAAATAGCTCAACGTGTTTGACAACACACCTGTCACATCGCCGCGCCCTTGCGGAAATCCGTTAGGCCCGCCGAAGTTGAGGTTAAACCCGGAGACGTTGATCTGCGGCAGACCGATTGGCGCATTGACGCCATTATTGATCCCGAAATCAGCCGGGTTGAGCTGCGAATTTGGCGTGAAGGTGATATGGATGCGATTGAAGCCCAAGCGCGCTTCGTTAACGATATTCGAGCTGAAGGTGTGCGTCTCATTGAGCGTGAAGATCTGGCGGCGTGATTGGCGGGTGTCGCCAAATCCGGGGAGCGTGTTGCCCTGCAAAGTCGGCTCGCCGCGGAGGTCTCGCTGGATGGCATAGTAGCCATGCAATTGGTCGCGCTCGCCCAATTTGTGGCTCACATCGCCAGTCCATTGATCAATATTGACCGGAGCTGTGCCGGAGCCGACGAATTGATTCACGCCGAAGTTGGGGCTTGGAATCAGGGTGAGCAGCTTCTTGACTGTCGGATCAGTTACACCTGCCCGCTGCGCGTCGGTCGGAACGTTGCCGCCGATCGCAAGCCCCTGCCGCTGGCGGGTTCCTTCGTAGCTGAAGAAGAAAAATGTCTTTTCTTTGATGATCGGTCCGCCGAGCGCGGCGCCGAATTGATTGCGTTTGAAGGGTGGCTTATTCAGGTTGCCATCATTGTTGCCATCGGTCAGGTCGAAAATGTTTCGCGCATCGAAATTATCGTTGCGCAAAAATTCAAATGCCTCGCCGTGGAATTGATTGCCGCCGGAACGCGTGGCGATGTTGACGATGGCCCCGGAATTTCGTCCGTACTCGGCGCTATATGTCGAATTGTCAACCTTGAACTCCTGTACGGTGTTGATCGAGGGCTGGAAGGTGATCTGGTTTTGAGACATGTCGTTCAGGTTAACGCCGTTGATCATGAAGTTGACTGTATCTTCACGGGCGCCTGCCGTGTTGAACGCGAACGAGCCTTGCCCGCGCAGCGGGGCGGTCAGGAAACCGTTCTGCGGCGGAGTGACCGAGCCGGGGATCAGCAGTCCGAGATCGACGAAATGGCGGCCGTTGAGCGGAATCTCCTGGACGGTCTTCTGATTGATCACCTGGCCGACGGTGATCGTGGACGTCTCGACGGCCTGCGTGTCTGTAGTCACTTCCACTGCCTGCGTCATGGCGCCGACCTTGAGTTGGAAGTTCTGGACGACGATCCGGCTGACTTCGAGCGTTAGATCGTTGATGGCCTGCGGGCCGAAGCCTTGCGCCTCCGCCGCGACCCGGTAAACGCCCGGCGGCAGCGCGGCGACTTGATAATTGCCGTCGCTGTCGGTCTGGGCAATGCGCTCCAACCCGGTTGCCTGATTGCGCACGGTGACCTTCGCGCCGGAGACCACGGACCCGGACTGATCTGTCACGGAGCCTTGAACTGTGGCGGTTGATTGAGCGAAGGCGCTTAATGAAAGCGCAACGAGCGCCAGGCTTACGAGGAATATGTGTCTCCTGCTCATACTTGCTTTCCTTTCGGTTAAAAGAAGCCTGCGGGGGCTTCAAAGTGTTTTCAGTGCGATTAATTGTTGTTGGGGGATGTAGTATTCCTTTAAAAGCAAGCTACAGGCCAAAGAGCTAAGCGCGAGAATCACTGAATTTACTATGCGTCGAGCCTGAGCGTTGAAATTACCGCATTTAGCTTTCTGCATTTCTCCAAAATTTCGTATTCGACATGTAATCCAGTTGCCGTTTCCGAAGCTCGACTTTACCCACCTATCCGCGCGAGACGTCGATGACATTTCCCCTACTCCGTAGCGGCTTTTGATTTCAGCCAGGTGCTAATGGCCTTTGAAAAATAAATATAACAACCGCCTTCTCAGTCGCCGCAGCGACCATGTGAGCCTAGCCCGGCTTTGATGGTCTCTGAGAACTAAATACAACCAGCGGCGCCGCTGGCTGCGCTTAATTCTCAAAGACCATCAACGCCCGGCTAAAGTCATCGTGTCGCTACGTGACAAAAGAGGGCGATCACAAGTGAAATGATTTGGGTGAAGACAAGGTACAAAGGGGTTCTACACACCCCATCCCAAGCCGGTTCTGGTCGTCTTACGCCTCACACCTTTTCTATGACCTTTATCACATCGAGCCTGTGAGCAGGTTCGTAACCGCTCGGCGTGAACTCCGCTAAATTATTCGCGTGACGACGGGGAGGAGATGGATTGGAGCATGGGTAGATTATGAATTTGCTCGCCCTCGGCCATCCCCCACGCCAGCGCCTGCGCCGCATTGCGGCGCAGGCGCGGTGGGTAAGAAACAAACAGTCCTCGGTACAGAGTTAAGGAGAAACCGCATGAGAAATAATGCCATCCATCGCGCTGTCGCTGCAGACAGCAGTCGCAAAGAGAATTCATTGGGAATGCGAAGCGTAGAAGCGCGACCACACATCGATAGGGCGGGGAACAATTGCGCCGGCTTTACGCTCATCGAAATGCTCGTGGTCATCGCGATAATCTCCGTTCTGATCGGGTTGCTCCTCCCGGCGGTTCAGAAAGTGCGGGAAGCGGCCGCCCGTGATGAAGCGTCCAACAACCTTAAGCAGTTAGCTGTTGCGCTACACAACTACCACGATCAGAACGGCAAGCCTGCAAACAACTGGGGCGAGTTGGCGGCTTGGTGTGTCCGTAACCCATCCTCCTGCTCTTTGCCGTATATTGAACAGAAGCTGGCGGCGGAATCCGGACGACTGAACGGCTGGCAATACTCTATCGTTCCTGACCCTGTGGCGGGCGGCCCAAACTCGACTCTGGAGGCTGAGCCGATATATCCCGGCATTACCGGTTCTGAGACTGTGGCGTTATGCGACGGCAGTGTCAGAAGCTTTCCGACCCCCGGCGCGGATGAGGGCCGTCAGAGGATGTTCGACCGCATCCGCGCAGGGGCCGCTGAAAAAATAGTCGAACTACTCAACCTGGATAAATCCGCCCTGCCCAAGGTCCGCGAGTTCGTCGGATCGCCCGAGACAACGAGAGCGGTCCTCAACAGGCTCGATGCGAATGGCGATGGGGAGTTGAACCTCGAAGAGATTCGTAATCTTGACACGGGGTCGGAGCTTTCGCTTACCGACTTCCTGAACTTCGTGAGTGACGAAATGAAACTAGAAATGCTCAGTCCCGAGCTTAACAGACAAATCAGCGTTGGGCTTCCCGCGGTTCAAAACGAGACGGGAAATTCGCTTTTTACCTTTGACTGTCTTCGCAACCTGACCAGGCAATATGTCGGCAATGAAGAGGACGCCGATCGCCTCTGTGGACTGTTGAGGGCGGCGGAAGAAGCGGTGGCGCGCGGTGACTTTGCGGCCAAGGCCAGATTTCTCGGCTCTTACATTGATGAGGTATCCACGCAGACGCATCTGTCCCTGACCAGCCGAAGCGCGACAACTCTCATCACGCTTGCGCAAACACTGTAAAAAGAAAAAGCGGAAGCGTTCGGTTTATCCCCCGGCGCAGCGCAGGAAGCGGTAGCGGCCGCGCGATCGTGAACAGTGGGAGTGATCGGTGGCGCCCGGTCACTGCCGCTTCCTGCGCCGTACGGCTCGCCATCCGGTATGCGGATCTGATAACTCGGCAGCAAAGGTATGGCCTTTCCTCGGCCTTGATCGAATGGGGTAAGAAGCGCGACATGAGAAATAATATGAAGAAACTGGACATGCTCAGCCCTGAATTGAAAAGACAACTCAGCCTTGGGCACCCAGGGGTTCAAGACGAGACGGGAGATTCGCTTTTTACCTTTGACGGTCTTCGCACCCTGACCAGGCAATATGTCAGCAATGAAGAGGACGCCAAACGCCTCTGTGGATTGTTGAGGGCGGCGGAAGATGCGGTGGCGCGCGGCGATTTTGCTGCCAAGGCCAGAATTCTCAGCTCTTACATTGATGAGGTCTCCGCGCAGGCTCAGCAGCTGGACTTGTCGAGAAAGCTGATATTCAGAGCAACTCTTACGTTGATGAGGTATCCGCGCAGACGCGTCTGTCCCTGACTGGAAGAAGCGCGACAACTTTCATTACATTTGCGCGAACACTGTGGAAAGAAAAATGCGTAAGCCCTCAGCCTATTAGTTGAGATAGCCGTTCAGAGAGCCTTAAATTGAAAGCCCTTTCTCAGTAGAGGTTCCGTTGTGGAAGTTTGCGCCGCTGTGACATTTGTAACATCTAGCTTGTGACCTTTTTTATACCCATCAGGCGTGAACTACGTTATGGTGGGTTCGTTCCTAAACGCACAACTTCACGTACAGCACAAGGAGCGGTAGCGGCCGAGCGCTTGAGCAGAGGGAGCGATCGGTAGTGTTTGGTCGCTGCCCCTCCTTGTGCTGTACGTGACCCCATCCCATCCACGTATCAATCCTGCGCAAATACAACAGAAAGAAAAATGCGGAATGCAGAACGAAATCATTCCGCATTCCGCACACTGCGCTCAGCATTCCGTCATAACTACTGTCTATCCTTGAATTTGTCGTACAGCCTGGTGTGTCTGGTTGACAGATCAACCGGCTTGCCGTTGATGAACATGTGTTTGACGTTGGTCTTGAACTCCAGCGGGTCGCCGTCGGTCACGATCAGGTTGGCCATCTTGCCTACTTCGATGCTCCCCAACATCTTGTCCACGCCGAAAATTTGCGCCGGATAGATCGTCACGGCCTTCAACGCCTCGTCCTTCGGCAGGCCGAAAGCGGCTGACGTGCCCGCCTGATAAGGCAGGTTGCGCACGTAAGCGGCGTCTGCGGATTGAAACGCGAATTTGACGCCGGCTTTGTTAAGTTTGGCCGCGTGCGAATAGTTGACGTCGTAATCGTCATCTTCATTGTTGGGCAGATCGGTCACCGGGCCGATGATCACCGGAATGTTTTTCTCCTTGAGCGTCGAGGCGACCTTCCAGGCGTCTTCGCCGCCGCTGATGATCAGTTTGATTTTGTATTTGTCGGCGATCTCGATCGCGCCTTTGATCTCGCGCTCAGTGTTGGCGAGCATCAACACCGGCAGCTCGCCTTTGACGACGGGAACGAGCGCGTCAAGGACGAAATCCATCGGGCGCGAGGGCAGGCTCTTGTCAACCGCGCGAGCCTCTTTGGCTTTGGCGTAGGCTTGCGCGTCTTCGAGCTTCTGGCGTAGCGCTGTGAGTTGTCGTTCGCGCAATTGCGCCACATTGGCGGCGCCTTCAGCCTGAACAAATCCAGCCCCTCGGCCACGCGGCGCGCGCGGGTACTCCATCCACATCGCGGCTGGCGCCTTGACCGTCATCTCCTGCCAGGTCCAACCGTCAAGATTGATCAACGCCGCCTGGCCTGAAACCAGCCGCCCGCTGGGGTGTGTGATCGCGGTGGTAATGCCGTTGGCTCGCGCGACGGGGATCAATTCGCTATTCGGTTGCACCGCGACGATGGCGCGCATGTGCGGGTTGAAATCGCCGAGCTCAGTCGTGTCGTGCGTCTCCTGGATCGAGCCGATCTCGGTCAGGCCGAGCTGCGTGCCGGAATCGATCATTCCCGGGTAGACCGACAGACCGGTCGCGTCAATCACCTTGGCGGCGCCCGCCGAGGAGACTCTCGCGCCGACCTCGGCGATCTTGCCATCGCGAATCAGCACCGAGCCGCGCTCGATCACCGCGCCCGTGACGGTGACGATCTTGGCGTTGCGGATGACGAAGACGTTCGCCGCTTGTTGCGCGCTGACGACCGAATTGTGAAAGATTTTTTTGATAATGGGTCGGCCGAGCGTCATCACGATGAAGAAGACGATGATTCCAATAACCGCTTTGACAACGAAACGAAAGGTTCTATTTCTGTTCATTGAACTCACTCTGGTTTATTGTTTGATTTCGGGCTGATCGTCCCCCGGCCCGCTGACGGTAGGCGTAATCGGCGGCGTCGGCTGGCGCTGCTCCTGCGGCGCCGTTCGCCTCTCCTTCTCGATCAACTCCTTCTTCTCCTTGGCGATCGCATCGCGGCGCTTTATGTCTTCCTTGCGGTCGAAGTAGACCTCGCCTTCGATCAGCGTCATCTCGACGCGCGCGTAGATGCTGAAGGGATTGGCGTTGAAGATCGCCAGGTCGCCGTCCTTGCCGACGTCGATGCTGCCGATGCGGTGATCCATCTTGATCTGTTTGGCCGGGTTGAGCGTGATGAAGCGCAGGGCCTCCTCGTCGGTCAGGCCGCCGTACTTAATCGTCTTTGCGGCCTCCTGATAGAGCCGGCGCGCCAGGTCGTTGCTGTCCGAGTTGACCGAGACGACGACGCCCTTGTGATGCATGATCGCGGCGTTGCCGGGGATGGCGTCGAAGGCTTCGATCTTGTAATCCCACCAGTCGGAGAATGTCGAACCGCCCGCCCCGTGCGCGGCGATCTCCTTGGCGACCTTGTACCCTTCGAGCACGTGCTGGAATGTCAGCACCTTCCAGCCGAATTCATTGGCCACGTTCATCAGCATCAGGATTTCATCGGCGCGGTAGCAGTGCGAATGGACGAAGAGCTTGCCGCGCATGATGTCCGCAATGGCCTCGAGCTTGAGGTCGCGGCGCGGCGGCACGGGGTCCTCGCCGCGTTCCTTGGCCGCCGCGTAATCGTCCCACGCGCGCATGTACTCGCGGGCCTGCTGGAAGGCCTCGCGGATCGTGAATTCGACGCCCATTCGAGTGGCGGGGAAGCGCAACGGGCGATTGCCCTGGCCGAAGGGGTTGGACTGGTTGCCCGCGCGTTTGGGGTTTTCGCCGAGCGCGAATTTGATCGTCCGCGTTTGGTCGGGGACGATCATCTCTTCGGCGGGCCTGCCCCATTTAAGTTTGAGGATCACGTTCTGGCCGCCGATGGCGTTGGCGCTGCCGTGCAGGGCGTGAATCGTCGTCGTCCCGCCTGCGAGCTGGCGGTAAATATTGATGTCGGTGTCGTCGACCACATCCCTCATCCGCACCATCGCCGAGACCGAGACCGAGCCTTCATTGATCGAGTCCAGCGCGCTGTGCGAATGCGCGTCGATGATTCCGGGCGTGACGTACATTCCGGTGGCGTCAATGACTTTGGCGTTCGCCCCCGCCTTGACTTCGCTATTTTTACCGACGGCGGCGATCTTGCCGTCGCGGATCAGGATCGAGCCGCCTTCGATCACGCCGTGCGAGGCGGTCATGACCGTGGCGTTCTTGATCAGGACTTCGCCCTTTTCTTGCGCCTGCGCCACGAATGCGAACGCGGCGATGACCGCCGTTAATAGAATTGCAGAATACGTTTTCATCTTAAATTCCTCCGGGAATCAACCACGAAGAAACGAAAGAAACGAGGGTTTTTTTCTATTCTTTCTTCGTTTCCTTCGTTTCTTCGTGGTTAATTTTCATCATCTTGGTGTGCGCGTACCGCTGAAATCCGAGTCATGTCCCATCGCGGTTATCGTGCCGCGAATCGAATTGCCGTCAATCGAGCCTTTCCCGGTGACGGCCACTTCCTGATCCTGAATCTTCGCGGTGAAGGCGAAGCTCAATTCATTGCCGCTGAGCGATCCGCTGAGCGGGAAGGTTCCGAACGGCGAAGCGACCTCTCCGCTGATCGTCGCGTCTTCCTGCTTGAGGTTGAATGTCAATTGAATCGGCCCTTGGGGGGATTCAGAAGTGATCGTCCAACTGCCCGCCGCCGACACTGCGGCGCTTGCGGATCCTCCAGCATTGGCAGCGCCGGGGCGTCCGCCTCGCCCGCCGAAGCGCCCTCCCGGCCCGGCCTGCGTGGGCGCCGGCGGTTTGATTTCGTATGGCTTGCCGTCAACAAAGACGTGTTTGACCTGTGAGCGGCGGTCGAATAGGTCGCCACTCGTGACTACGATGTTTGCGATCTTGCCCTTCTCGATGCTCCCCAACTGTTCGGCCACGCCGAAGATTTCCGCCGGGTAAATGGTCATCGCCTTGATCGCCTCGTCCTTGGGCAATCCGGCCTCGATGGCCTTCGCCGCGTTGGTGATGTAATCGGACGGCCTGTTGAGGTAACCCGATTGAAACGCGAAGCGTACGCCGGCCTTGTGCAACGCGGCGGCGGAGGTCGGCGCGGCTGCGCGGTCGCGCAAGACTCGCAAAGGCTCCGATTCGGGGTCTTCCAGATTGGCCGGGCGCTGCGGGTAATTGAGGCTCAACAGCACCGTGACGTTCTTCTGTTTGAGCAGATCGGCGACCTGATAGCTTTGCAGCCCGCCGGCGATCAAGAATTTCAGGCCGAACTCTTCGCCGAGACCGATCGCGCGTTTGATCTCGCGCTCGCTGTTGGCGGTGAACGCGACGGGCATCGCGCCCGCGATCACCGGCTGCAATGCGGCGAGCGATTTATCGGTCTCGGGCCGCTGCATCCCTCGTTTGTTCCGGTTGTAATGATCCCAGGCAGACTTGTAATGCTGCGCGTCGAGCATCGATTGGCGCAGGAAAGCAAAAACGCCCATCAGCGAAGATGGATAACCTCCCCCGAAACCGCGCCCCGTCCCGAACGAGACGTTGAGCGAGACGGGATTTTTAATGATCAACTTTTCGGGTTCGGCGGCGCCCAGGTTGATGAGCGCGCTTTGGCCCTGATAGATGCCTTCGCGCGGCGCCACTAGCGCGGTCGTGATGCCAGCGCTGCGCTGCTGGTCGAATGTTTCCGCCGTGACCTTGAGCTCATCCGAAGCCATCAACTCGGGGCTTTGACCTGCGGGCGTGGGCGTTGGTTGGGCGACGCTGGCGCCTGCGGCGATCGCCAGAGCTGGATTCGCCGGGGTCGTCGGATCGGGCGCGCCACGGCCGCGACCGCCCTGCGCCGGAGTCGGCGCCGCAGCGCCGAGACCGATGTTGGTATAGGCGTCAATCAAACCCGGATAGACCGTCATTCCCGTGGCGTCAATCACGCGGGCGTCGCCCGGGATCGGAATGTCGGCGCCGACGGCCTCGATCAGTCCGTTGCGGATGATGACCGTGCCTTTTTGAATCGTCGCGCCGGTCACGGTGACGACCGTGCCGCCCTTGATCGCGTATGCGTCGCCGTCGAAGGCCGCCGCCCTCTGGACCTGCGGCGAAACGGCCGCCCAGACCGAGAGGATCGAGAGCGCCAGCGCAAAGGCGAGTGTGAGAGAGGAATAGCGCTTCAGCACTGATTTAAGCTCCTGTCTTATTATCTCTGTTTTTGCGGAAAGGATTGAATCGCGGCGAGCGCAACCCCGTTGGAGCGAGACCTGCGAAGCCCTGCTCGTCGCGAAAGCTCGCCATTAAAGACTGACGGAAACAGCCGTCAGTTACAAACTTTTATCAGTTAACGCAGGTAATTATGGTTTAGTTGATGGCGCCAATCACTAGCGCGGCTAATCTAGCGCAGTTGATGGCGCAAGGCAATTGGGTTTGGACATCTGTCGGCCTCCCGCCTACAATGCGCGCGACTCAAATACCCGAATAGAGGAGTCGTTCATGTTCCAACGAGCGACGCCATGAAACAATGAAAATAGCGCCTGGGTACGCGCCGCTTCCAGCGCGCAGTCTCGGGCGTTAGACGTATTGGTCGAAATCAGACCGTCCCGAAGTCGCCTTGCTTGCGTTGAGCGATTATTGTATGGGAGCGTGGGCATCTAGCTCCAAGCGCGCTGCGGGCCATCCATAGGTCTCCCCGCCCACGTCTGCGCGCTGGAAGCGGCGCGTACCCAGGAAGTTTCTGAGGAGCCTTCATGTCGCGTTGCGACGCCCTGAAACGATGAAGCGAGAAAGCGCAATGAGATTCAGAATGTGCGGCAAAATGGGACAGGACGAGCGGTGGAGTGAGGTCGTTAGTTACCTGAGCTTCAACTCGCTG
>DASTMP010000353.1:0-43468 GCA_035714085.1 Blastocatellia bacterium | reverse complement strand
TCGCGTTGGCTTTGAGATCACGCAATACGTCCGACAACGCCTTATCCGGGCGCAGCTTTGACAGCAAATGTACGTGATCATCCGTCCCATTGATCGCCAGTGAAATCCCGCCCAAATCACGAATCGTACCGCCGATGTAATCATAGAGGCGCGATTGATGAGCGCCCGTGATCAGCGGTTGGCGATTTTTTGTGGAGAAGACGATGTGATAAATCAGGTTCGTGAATGTCTCAGGCATAGTTTCTCCTGAATGGCTGTCGCCCGCGTTCGCGGGCTGGTGTGTTTTTTCGTGCCGAATCCCTGGGGTTCTGCGCTGTCGCGCTTCACCCCAGGCTTTACTCCGCCGCCCGCTATCGCGGGCTAAGATACAACATACGCGCTTTGCGCTAAAGTTCTGGTAATGACGAGGCATTGAAAGGCCGGGTTAAACTCAGGGTCCCGTTACGCGGCGGAAGCGAAGCACGCGATCTTTGTAAAACTGATCGTTTGATGCCCAATAGATAAAATGGGTCACAGACACAAGATGTCGTGAGGGATTTTCTTCTAGCTCGCGCCTCTGATTCAGGTGTTGCTGACATACACATCAAATTTGAATTAATAGTAACAGGAGATGATGACCTGATTGCGGACATATCGATCTCGAGAAATTTTCAGAATGATGTCCGTAATTTATCCATCGCTGGGAGAAAAGGTCAGTTGGATGAGCTTGAAGAAAGCTTGCAGAAACAGATGCCAGATTTCCGCCTGCAGAAATCAGAGACGCAGCTTCCGGCGGAGGGTAACGGCTATTTAGATACGGAAAAGCTTCTTCAAGTAATTGCAGCCTTGCTTCCTAAAGAACTATGGTGGAAACAGGCGGAGTACAATAAAACATACACTTATCATGCAAAGGCCGTTTGCCTAAAGGATTTTCAATAACTAAGTGAAGGCAGCGGCGTACTGCGTTAAACGTAATAGACAGTAAGCCACTGGATTGCATCCATCTTTATATTGCAAGCTGTCCGCCGTCAACGACCAGCGCGTGTCCAGTCACGTAACTTGCGTCATCCGACGCCAGGAACGCAACTACAGCGGCTACCTCGTCAGGTTCGCCGAAACGCGCCATCGGAATCTTGTCGCGCAAATAGGCCCGAGCCAGTTCCGGGTCGGCGTCTAAAACGGCTTGAGAAAGTTTCGTGCGTATCATTCCCGGCGCGGCTGCGTTGACGCGAATGCTATAAGGCGCAAGCTCGATCGCGGCGGTCATTGTCAATCCGACCACGCCGAATTTCGACGCGTTGTAGGCGACCAATCCGGCCTCGCCGACCAAGCCGTTTGTCGAGGCCATATTGACTATCGCTCCTCCGCCGGTTTTGGCCATCAACCGCGCAACGGCTTGTGTGCAAAGGAAGACGCCTTTCAGGTTCACGTCAATCGTTTTATCCCAGTTCTCGTCGCCTGTTTCGAGCAGTGGCGCCGGAGGAGCAATGCCTGCGATGTTACAGAGAACGTCAATTCGCCCGTGACGGTCGAAGACGGCGCCGGCCATCGCTTCGACCTGATCGCGTTCGGCGACATCGGTTCGACAAGCCCAGGCCTGGGCGCCGTCGCTCGTAATTTCAGCCGCGACCTTTTCGGCTTGATCACTGTCGCAATCCACTACGACGACAGTCGCGCCTTCACGGGCAAGCCGCAGCGCTGTTGCGCGTCCGATCTCGCCGCCGCCGCCGGTCACGATTGCGATCTTCCCGGCAAAACGCGTCTTCATAATTTTCGCCCTTCCAGAAATTCGACGACCCACCTGGCGACAACGGATTCGTCCGTCGGCTGATCCAAACTCGCCAGCGCCGCCTTCACTCGTTCGGCGCCGATTCGTTCGACGCGGTCGAGCAGCAGCGCCTCGCTGTACGCTTTCGGAAATTCGGGGTGAGCCTGCATGCCCAGCGTCGAATCGCCGGCGCGGAAGATAGCCACCGGGCAATGATCGCTCCGGCCGATCACGACGCCGTCTTCGGGCAATCGCTCGACCTGATCCTGATGCATATACTGCAATGCGCAGCTCGATCGTTCAGGCCGCATCCACAGTTCATGCCTTACGACTTCGACGCCGTGAACACCCGCGCCCCATCCCGTTGCGGCGCGCGAGACCTTGCCTCCCAGAGCTTCGGCTATCAATTGATGACCGAAGCAGACGCCAATAAAAGGCTTCTTCGATTCGTGAATCCGCCGCATGAAATCCTTCAGCGCGTGAATCCAGTCGACATCGTCGTAAGCCGAAAGGCGCGAGCCGGTGGTCAGGTAAGCGTCGCAAGCGTCGAGCGACGGTGGAAACTCGCCGTTGCAAACATCGAATGGCCGCAAGGTGATCTGCGGCGCGTGGCGAGCGAACAAATTGGCGAACATCTCCCGGTAATCACCCGCGATGTGGCGGTATCGTTCGAGGACGTGATCGCATTCGAGCAAACCGATTTTCATATCAACGCCTTGTCATTACCTAAATCATTTGCGTTTAGAGATTTCTGCTTTTTGCCCTGAAAGGGCAGTGGATATTAGCCGGTGGTGGAACCACCGGGCCCAGGCGACCAATTCTTCGCGCCCCGGCAGGGGCGCCGGACGTGAACGAATTCGACGAAATAGTTCAGGATCGCGCTACGGTCCCGCGCCCCTGCCGGGGCGCAAAGGCAATAATGACGGACTTTCCGGTGGTTTTACCACCGGCCAATTTCTGCTGCGCCTCCGGCGCTAAACTGAAAAGATTTGAGTCATGACAAGGTTTCAACGCCGGGTAAGTATGTGAATAAATCGCGCTTGCGCCTGTAGGCGGGACTACAAACTATAAACTCAGCCGCAGGTGAAAAGATTTCGGGCGAGTGAAAGCCTCGAAGCCCAGTATCGACAGCGTGCAGCCGCGCCCCGAATCCTTCACGCCCGTCCATGCCAGCGCCGGATCGAGATAATCGCAGCGATTCATATACCACGTCCCGGTATTGATCCGATCGCCGATGCGCAGCGCAGCGTCGACATCCGCAGTCCAGATCGAAGCGGTCAATCCGTACCGGCTGTCGTTCATCAGCCTGATCGCTTCTTCGTCGTCTTTCACCGGCATTATGCCGACGACTGGGGCGAAGGTCTCTTCGGTCATCGCCAGCATCGAGTGATCGACATCGACCAGGACCTGCGGCGCAAGATACGGCGACTCTTCTTTTGCGACAGGGAAGAGCGCGGGATCGATTAACGCCCTGGCGCCTTTCTTGAGCGCGTCGGCGATGTGCGCGCGAGCTTTCTCGGCTGCGTCCAAGCGAACCATCGGCCCGAGCGTCGTCGCGGGATCGAGCGGATTGCCCAACCTGTACTGTTTGGTCAGCTCAACGAAGCCCTCGACAAATTGATTATACACATCTCGATGAACGTAGATGCGCTCTACTGCGCAGCACGATTGGCCGGAGTTGAACATCGCGCCGTCGACCAGGTTCTCGACCGTCGCCCCCATTGGCGCATCGGGCCGCACATAAGCCGGGTCTTTGCCGCCGAGTTCCAGCCCGGCGCCTATAAATCTTTCGCCGGCGGCTCGCTGCACGGCGTGGCCGCCGGCGACCGAGCCGGTGAATGCGACGAAGTTGATGCGCGAATCTCCGATCACTTCGGCCACTTGATCGTGATAGATGTGCAGGAATTGAAAAACGCCTTCGGGCAAACCCGCGGCCTTGAACGCTTCGGCGTAGCGTTCTGCGACGAGCGGCGTCTGCGGCGCGATCTTCAGGATCACGCTGTTCCCGGCCAGTATCGCGGGAACCACCGCGTTGACCGAAGCGAGCCATGGGTAGTTCCACGGCGCCAACACCAAGACCACGCCGACCGGCTCGCGGCGTATGAATCGTCTGAAGTTCTCTTTCGGCTCAAGCTCGATGTCGGCCAGTTCGCGCTCGGCGATGCCGGCCATGTAATTGACGCGCTCCTGAAATCCTCGGCGAATTTCATTCGGGCTGTAGGCTATTGGGCGCCCGATCTGCCAGGTCAGCTCTTCGCCGATTTTGTCAGCGCGTTCGAGCAGCCAGTCGAGCATCCGCTTGCATACGGCCGCTCGCTCTGTGACGGGAACGCGTCCCCACGCGGCTTGCGAGGCGCCGGCTTTGGCGAGCGCGTTTTCAATTTCTCGCGATGTCGCAAGTTGTCGTTCGGCGTATATCGAGCCGTCAATTGGGCTGATCGTTTGTTGAAGATTTGCAGTCATAGAAGTCAAGTTGAGCTTCTCTTCCGAATGAATTTGTATGCGGGAGCTTTCCGGAGAACCTCTCTCACTTTGGCCTTCATCTTGTCAGCGTCGGGCAAAGTGTAGGCTTTGTCGAAAAACTCCCAACCCTCTTTCTCTTTGCCCGCGTATAAGAACTGTAACAGCACGTCCAATCGCCGAGCTAGATACAGCTCTCCGGCCGCCGTTGGAAGATCCCTGATTTCAGTTTCGATATCTTTGAGGAAATAGTCGCGATAGCGATGATTGGCCGGGAGGTATTTCCCCACTTGCTTGTCATACCCGAATATAACCGTGGGGAGAGGCGTGGCCGAGACCGAAAGCTGATCAAACACGAGGTAAAATCTCGTTACAAACAACCCGATTTCATAGACGCCGTCGCCGTCTATATCAACCGCCCAGAGCTCTTCTCTGCCGACTTCATAATCTCCGCTGTCGAACAGGACCTTTGGATTGGCAGCCAGTTCAACAATCCAATGTCTTCCAGTTCTGGGGAGAGTTTGAGAGATTATCAACTGCTTCGTTTTGCCTCCTAGCAAAGGGAACAGCCCAATGCCGGTCGCATTCATGAGCCCGCCATGTAAGCCTTCAAACTCGGCCAACACTTTCCCATTCTTTTTTATGACGGCGTAGGAGAGTTCTTGCGCATAGGAATGCTCTTCTGACTTTGCCTTCGACCTCTTTGTGATTTTTGCGACGTTGAATCCGTTGTACGACAGCGACTTTTCCCTGGTGAAAAGGAGGTTCATCAATATCTCTTTGGGCTGCGCTGTCGCGGACGGAGTTGGCGTCGCCTGTGGAGAATGACGCGCGTCCGGGGCCGATGGCGGTTTCTCTGAGTCGGCGGCTGATTTCTTGCAACCGACTACCCATAGCGCGATCACTATCATTGAAAGTTGTGACAAAGCCCGAATCATTACTTGTCATGAAAGCGGTTTCCGGCAGTCTGGCGAAGCCTCGTGCTTATAACCATCGAACAGAAAGCCGCCATGTCGTTTTAAAATCTCTTCGGCGAGAGTGATCACTTTGTCGCTATGGCCGCCGGCGAATAATTCTTCAAAGCCTTCGCAGAACCGCAAATAAAGTTGAGGGTCGGTCTTGCCGAGTTTGCGAGGGATGGATTTATTGACCGCCGACCACAGGCCGTTCGCGCGGAAATAGTAATTTGCCAGCGCGCCGTACAGTTCCGCGCCCGAAGCGACAAGTTCTTCTCTGGAACGGGGCTGCCGAATGTCGTCAATCAGGTTCGTGATCGAATAACGCAACTTGCGCTCGTCTTCGTCGCTGAGCTTCGGCGGCCCTGCCGCGATGAGGTCCGCGGCGATTCGCTTTACAGAGCGGGAAATCTCGGAAGGGCAGGGGACTTCGACGCTCTCCGCCACCATGTACGCCATCGCCGAAAGGCCGGACGGGCGACCGAGTTCGTTGATGAAATAGTTGAACGTTTCCGGATCGTGAACGAACGCCTCGACAGGGTAGCCTTGAAAATTAAATGATTCGCGCCATGCGTGAGGTAATTGCTCGAAAATAACTATCAGGTCAAGGTCGGAGTAAGGCGTGCCTTCGCCTCTCAACAGCGATCCGGCCAGAAAAATTACATCGGCCTTCGGGTACCTCTCATCGAGGATCTGTTTGGTGATCTTGATCAGGTCATTCATCAATCCCTCAATTCTTCCTCTTCCCGCTTCTGAGCGCGGTCCTGATCATTTCATAACGGCGTCACATAGGCCGCCGTGATCCCGCCGTCAACCAGAAAATCAGTTCCAGTAATGTACGATGATTCATCCGAGGCCAGGAACAACGCCGCCTGCGCAATCTCCTTCGCTTCGCCGAATCGCCCCATCGGAATGTGGACCAATCGCCGATGCTTCTTCTCCTCGGTGTTCAGGTAGCTCATCAGCAACTCAGTCCGCAGCGGCCCGGGGCAGAGCGCGTTGACCCGGATGTTTTCGCGCGCGTGGATGACGGCCAGTTCGCGCGTCAGCGCGAGCACGGCGCCTTTGCTGGCGGTGTAGGCTATCTGAGGCGTGGCCGCGCCCATCAACGCCACGAATGACGCGGTGTTGATAATCGAGCCGCCGCCCGCCCGACGAAGCGCCGGTACGCCGTATTTGCAGCCCAGGAAGACCCCCTTGGCGTTGACGTTCATCGTCAAATCCCAGACGGATTCCTCGGTGGCGACGGCGTCGTCATCAGAGTGGATCATGACGCCGGCGTTGTTGAAGAGCGCGTCGAGCCTGCCGAACTCTTTTTCGGCCGCGGCTACCATTCGCTCGCAATCGGCGGACTCTGAAACGTCGGCGTGAACGTATATGGCCCGGCCTTCCTGTGATCTGATCAGCTCGACGGTCTTGTTTCCGGCCTCGTCATTGACGTCGACGACGACTACGTGCGCGCCTTCTTTGGCGAAGAGCAGCGCCGATTCGCGGCCAATGCCGCCACCCGCTCCGGTGATCAATGCGACTTTGTCTTTTAATCTCATATACATTAGTGGGAGTGGGGAGTGGGGAGTGGGCAGTGGGAAATAACTTCCTTGTTCCCCATTTCCTATTCCCCACTCCCCAGTGCCCATTTACCTTTCGATCACTCTTCTAATCGCTTCCTCGCGGCCCTGGCCGATTTCAGCGGCGATGTGCGAGATCAACGAGCGCTCCTCATCCAAAATCCTGCCGGGGCCGAAGATGCCGCTCGAAACCGCCGTGGCGATTTGATTGCAATAAGCGATCAGGTCTCTGCGGCTGGCCCGGCGCTGCTCTTCGGGCAGAAGGTCGAGTACGACGCGAATGGCGCGCAGCGAATTCTCGAAGAACCTCTCCGAAGGCTTGTTCTCTAACCAGTGCGACAACATTTCGTGGGCCACTCCATCGGGCCGGACGCCTCGAGCCTCCGCGATTTTGAAGATCATCTGGCGTTCGCGGTCCGCGACGCCGCCCTCGGTCCAGGCCACTTCGACGAGCGGGACTATATGCAGCAGCGGAATCGTGTCCGCCGTATATCCCAGATCCTGCAAAGCTTCGAGAACCTCTTGATCATTGACGCCCATCATTTCAGCCATCTTCTGGCGGTCAGTCTCGCGCGCCCGGCGCTGGCGCAGCTTCTCAATTAATTCCTGATTCTTCCTCCCGAAATACTCTTCTTCCAGCCAATGTTCGCGTTGAGCGAATTTATCTTTCTCAGCCATAACGCCTCCCCGATCCAACCAGTTCAGAGGCCAGTTCAGAAAGCCCGTTCCGAGTGGATCAGAAACAACAGATTGAAGGTCGTGTCGATTGAGTGGCGATCTGTCACTTCAATTCACGACTACTAGTTTACGGATGTCGGGGCGAAGCGCAAACGCGTCTGTTGAAGGCCAAGTTTGACAAAGCCTGTATCCACCGCTAAATTTCAATTTTTCAAAATTGTGAGCGATCATGTCCCATGCGCACGCTCTGATCCATACTGAACGGGTTGCGCCGCATAATATTGGTGGTCGTCAGCAAAATGAGCCACATGCGCATGCCCCGAGGAATACAAGAGGGGAAGACCATTATGACTGGAAACGAAGTAAGAACCACGTTCCTGAACTACTTCGCCAGGAACGGGCACAAGATAGTTAAATCGTCGCCGCTGCTGCCGGCGCACGACCCGACGCTGCTCTTCACCAACGCCGGGATGAACCAATTCAAAGACGTCTTCCTCGGCGCCGAGAAGCGCGATTACAAGCGCGCCACGTCGTCGCAGAAAGTCGTCCGCGCCGGCGGCAAGCACAACGACCTTGACGAAGTGGGCAAGACCGCGCGCCATCACACGTTTTTCGAGATGCTCGGCAATTTCTCATTCGGCGATTATTTCAAAGAAGACGCGATCCGATTCGCCTGGGATTTGCTGGTCAATGAGTGGAAACTCGATCCCGAACGTATGTGGTTCACCGTGTTCGAAGGCGATGATGAAGTCCCGGCGGATGACGAGGCGGCCGCGTTGTGGGTGAAAGTCGGCGCGAAGCCCGAACGCATTGTGCGGTTTGGCCGCAAGGACAATTTCTGGCAGATGGCTGAAACGGGGCCTTGTGGCCCGAACAGCGAGGTTAATTACTATCTCGGCCCGCACCCCGAAGACCCGAATTTCAACAAGCGCGAATACGTCAACGGGCCTGGCGATGAGACGGTCGAAATCTGGAACCTCGTTTTCATGCAATACAACCGCATCGAAGAGGCTCCGGGCAAATACAGATTAGAGCCGCTGCCCGCGCCTTCCGTGGACACTGGCGCGGGGCTGGAGCGCGTCACCGCGGTGCTGCAAGGCGTAAAATCGGCTTACGAGACCGACCTGATCCGCCCGATCATCGATTTCACGGCGAAACTCGCGGGCAAGAAATACGTTTACGATGACAGCGAAGACAGTATCTCGATGCGCGTGATCGCCGACCATGCGCGCGCCACGGCCTTCCTGATCGCCGACGGCGTCTTTCCGGGCAACGACAAGCGCGGCTATGTGCTGCGCAAGATCATGCGCCGCGCCATCTGGCACGGAAACAAGCTCGGGTTCAAAGACGTCTTCTTCGCCAAAGTCGCCGACTTCGTCGTCGATCAGTTCGGCGACGCCTATCCCGAATTGCGCGAAACCCGCGGCGTCATCGAACGCGTGGTGACGATCGAAGAGCGGCTTTATGGCTCGACGGTCAGCGCCGGCATGAATGTGCTCGAGGACGTAATGAAGAAAACCGCCGGTAAAGTCATTTCGGGCGCGGATGTCTTCAAGCTCTACGACACTTACGGAATGCGCGACGATCTGGTCGAATATGTCGCCGCGCAACGCGGCTTCACGCTCGACCATCGAGGCTTCAAGGCCGAGCTCGAAAAACAGCAACAGCGCGCGCGCGAATCGATGAAGGGCGGCGCGGCCAAGATCGTCAATCCCGTTTATCAGAAGATCGCCCAACGCGGTCGAACCGAATTCAGCGGTTACGCCGGCACGGAGCTTTCAGGGACGAAAGTCGCGGCGCTCGTCAGAAATGGCGAACTTGTCGATGAGATCGTGGCGGGCGACGAGGCCGAGGTCGTTCTGGATCGCACGCCGTTTTACGCTGAATCTGGCGGTCAGGTCGGCGACGTGGGCTTGCTCGAAAGCGAAGACGCGCGGTTGTTAGTGACCGACGCCTATTCGCCGACTTCAGGCGTGACCGTTCACCGCGTCACGGTCGAACAGGGAGCATTGAAGACCGGCGATGCGATCAACGCTCATGTTGACGCCGAAAAGCGCGCGCGTACGATGGCCAATCACACGGCCACGCACCTGCTGCACGCCGCGCTGCGCGAAGTCCTGGGGCCGCACGTCAAACAGGCCGGCTCGCTGGTCGCGCCCGACCGCCTGCGCTTCGATTTCACGCACTTCGCGCCGTTGACTCAGGAAGAGATCGCCGAGATCGAACGCCTCGTCAATGACCAGACTCTCAAGAACACGCCGGTCTCGAAAGAGGAGAAGACGCTGGACGAAGCCCTGGCCGGCGGCGCTATGGCGCTCTTCGGAGAGAAATACACCGATCGCGTGCGCGTTGTCAGCGTGCCGGGGTTTTCGACCGAACTCTGCGGCGGCACGCACGTCAACGCCACGGGCGACATCGGCGTCTTCAAGATCGTCTCCGACGCCTCGATCGCTTCGGGCACGCGCCGCATCGAGGCCGTCACCGGCAAGAACGCCTACGAACGTTTCGCGCTGAGCGAATCTTTATTGGCTGAAGCGGCCTCCCGGCTCAACACCGCCCCGCGCAGCCTCCCAGTCGAGGTCGAACGCTTGCAATCGCAACTGCGCGATCAGCAGAAAGAGATCGAACGGCTGAAGCTCAAACTCGCGCAGGGCGGCGGGGCCGCCGCAGATCAGGTGACAGAGGTCAACGGGCTGAAAGTCCTCGTCCGCAAAGTCGAGGGCCTGGGCAAAGACGGACGACGGCAACTGGCCGACTCGCTCACGCGCAAGGTCGCGCCCGGCGTCGTTGTGCTCGGCGACGTCGACAACGGCAAGGCTTCGATTCTGGTAATGGTCTCCGCCGACGCGACGAAAAAGGTTCAGGCGGGCAAAGTGATCAAGGAATTGCCCGGCGCGCGCGGCGGCGGCAAACCCGATCTGGCCGAAGGCGGCGTCGAGACGGACAAACTCGACGAGGCGCTGAAGGCCGCGCCGCAAGTAATCGAAAAAATGCTCGCCTCTTGACATCATCCACGGAGTCACGCGAAGGTCCACGGAGTTTACAAAACACCATTCGCGGTTCTTCGTGTAACTCCGTGGGTAAAACTACTATGAATAATCTCGTCACATCCAACCTCGCTCATCACCCCGGCCGCACACTCGCCAGCGTCATCGGCGTGGCGGTCGGCGTCATCCTGGTAGTTCTTACGGTCGGCCTCGTGCGCGGCCAATTGCGCGACCGGGGGCAGCGCGACGCCAACATCGGAGTCGAAATCATGCTGCGCAAAGGCGGGCAGGCCATCTCGCTGACCTCCACCGACATGACTATCTCGGAATCCGACGTTGAAGCCGTGCGCGCCGTGCCGGGAGTGGCGGAGGCCACGCCAGTCGGACAGAACCTGGAGATGGGCGGGAGCAGCGGCCTCGGCTTTCGCCAGATTGACGGCATAGATTATCAGAGCTTCTCCGCCGCAAGTAATCTGCGCATCGCCGAAGGCCAGCCGCTGCCGGAATCGGGCGACGTCGCGATCATCGATTTCAAGGAAGCCACGAAGCCGAACCACAAAGTCGGAGACAAGATCAGGGCGCTGGAGCGCGACCTGACCGTCGTCGGGATTTACGAACCCGAAGCCGGCGCGCGCATCAAGGTCCCGCTCGCGACGATGCAGGAAGTGTTGGGCGCGCCGGGCAAATGCTCGATGATCTTCGTCAAATGCCAGGACGCCGCCGAACAGGAGGCGGTGGCCGCGCGCATCATCGAAAAGTTCCCCAGCTACAGCTTTATTCTGACGCGGGAACTGCCGCGGATGTTCGCCAATGGCATTTTACCCCTCAACGTCTTTCTCAACGTGGTGAAGGGGCTGGCGACGGTGATCTCTCTACTGATCATTCTGCTGACGATGTACACCACGGTCGCCGAGCGCACGCGCCAGATAGGCGTCCTGAAATCGCTCGGCGCGTCGAAGTTCTGGATCGCATGGGTGTTCGAGAAAGAGGCTCTGCTGATCAGCCTGTTGGGAGTCGTCGTCGGCTTGGCGATCGCCGTCCTCGCGCGTTATGTTTTGGTCAACGGCCTCGGATGGAGGATCGACCTGGAAACTGACTCGATCCTCTTCGCCTCGATCGCCGGCCTTGGCGCCGGGCTGCTGGGCGCGTTGTACCCGGCGCTGCGCGCCGCGAGCCAGGACCCGATCGTGGCGCTGAGCTACGAATAAACAGTAGATCACGGAATCAGGAAGGAAGAGCATTTTCCATTTCCACTTGATATTTTCCATTTGCCATCGCGCCGTGCGACTCTCAAGCAATGGCGAATGACAAATCGAAAATGGAAAATGTAATAAATAATCACACCTTAAATGAAGTTTCGCTCGCGCCTTCTCGCCGTCATCTCCGCCCTCACGGGTGGGGCGCTATTCATATACGTCATCAAACAGACCGGCCTTTCCGAGATCGCGTCGAATTTACGGATGGTCGGCGCGGGCTTCATTTTGATCCTGGCCGTTTCATCGACACGTTATCTGTCGCGCAGCCTCGCCTGGTTGCGCTGTATGAATCCCGAAGAGCGCGGGGTCGGGTTCTGGGCGCTGTGGCGGGCGAGGTTGGCCGGCGAAGCGGTCGGCGATCTGACCTTCGGTCCGGTAGTGGCCGAGCCGATGCGGCTCATCGCGCTGGGCGACAGGCTCTCGCTATCATCAGGAATCTCGTCGCTGGCGGTTGAAAACATCGCTTACACGGTTTCGAGCTGTCTGATGGTGATGGCGGGGGCGGTCGCGCTGCTGGTCAGCTTCGGCCTGAACGAATCCATGCGGACGGCCGCTTGTGTAACGCTCGCCGTAGTGTTTGCGCTCGTCGCGGCGCCGGTCGTGACCATCAGCCGCCGATGGAAGATCGGGTCTGGCCTGCTTTCTGCCCTGACGGGCCTCGTCGCGCGCGATGAGGAGAAACGGAATCGAATCGAAGCGAAGATAGACCGCCTGCGCGAGCTTGAAGATTACATCTTCGATTTTTACGCCAAACGCCCGCGCGATTTCTTCATCCTCGTATTGTGCCAAGCGGCGTTCCATCTCGCCGGCGCGCTGGAGATTTACCTGACGCTGCGGCTGATGGGGCTGAGCGTGGATTTCGTCGCCGCGGGCGCATTCGAGGCGGTCAACCGGGCGATCAACATAGCCTTTACCTTCGTACCGGCGCTCGTCGGAGTGGACGAGGCGGGGACCGGAGCGCTGATCAAGGCCGCCGGATTCGATTTCGATCACGGTGTGGCGCTGGCGCTGATCCGCAAAATCAGAATGTTTTTCTGGATCGGAATTGGACTGATATTTCTGGCCGCGGCGCGCAACCGGAAAAAACCATGAATACTGTTAGCCACAGAGGGCGCAGAGACGGGGCGACGGGGGGACGCGGCGACAGGGAGAAGAAGAAACAAAGGCATGGCGCTGTTTCTTGTCTATATCTCGCCCCGTCGCCCTGTCGCCCACCCGCCCCGTCTCTTCTTCTCTGGGTTCTATCTGGCTATCTATCCACATGAAATCTACGGCGCATCAGGCAAAACGATTGATCGTTAACGCGGATGATTTCGGGCTGACCGCCGGCGTCAATCGCGCGATCATCGAGGGACATACCTCTGGCGCAATCACCAGCGCGACGCTGATGGCCAACATGCCCGCGTTCGATGCGGCCGTCCGCCTGGCCAAAGACCACCCGTCGCTCGGCGTCGGATTGCACATCAACATCACGCAAGGACACCCTGTGGCCGACGCTTCGCGAGTCGGCAGCCTGATCAACGATCGCGGAGAGTTTTGGGGAACGAGTATGGCCGTTTTTAAGCGCATGCTGGCGGGGCGGTTGAAGATCGAAGAGGTCGTCATCGAATTGCGCGCCCAGATCGAAAAGGCTTTGAAAGCCGGGTTGCGGCTGACCCACGTCGACAGCCACAAACATACTCACGCGCTGCCTCAAATATGCGAGGCCATCATCTCGACGATCAAAGATTACGGGATCAACGCCGTCCGGGCCCCGCGCGAGCGTTGGCGCTTCGAACGCGAGGCGGAATCATTCAAGGTCATCAGGCAGAGCGCTGGCGCATTCGGAATATCGCAGTTGTGTCGGGTCAGCGACGCTAGGCTGAAGAAGTCGGACGTCAAAACGCCCGATTTTTTCTTCGGAGTCGCCCGCACCGGATTCTGGACGAAGCCCTGGCTGATCGATCTGATCGAACGATTGCCCGCCGGCGCGAGCGAACTGATGTGCCATCCTGGCTATGAAGACGCCGAACTGGACGGCGTCAAAACACGCCTGCGGGCTTCGCGAACGAACGAATTGCGGCTGCTCACCGACCCTGACGTCGTCGCAAA
Organism: Blastocatellia bacterium; assembly: GCA_035714085.1. Lineage (GTDB taxonomy): Bacteria > Acidobacteriota > Blastocatellia > RBC074 > RBC074 > JAJVID01. The sequence continues at coordinate 29,725 of DASTMP010000353.1, read as the reverse complement.
GTTGAAGGAGAATGGCGTGAAATTGATCAACTTCGCCAGCCTGTGAAAGCCTCCGTCCTCCGCAAATTGTCCCCACTGAGAAAAAAGATTGCGCCGCCACTTGGACGAACCTATACTTCCGCTCGTTCCATAGCAACCCCCTTTAGATATGCCAACCTGATTCTATCGAGAAGGAGTTTTAGCTATGAAATCAAGAACACTATCCGCCGCTGCGCTGATCCTGCTCACGCCACTGGTCGTATCGGCATTCCAGGCGCAGGCTGATCAGGTTCGCAAAGGCGAACTCAAGGGCAGATCATTTACTTCTGGCCCCCTGAAGATAACTCTTGCCGAGTTCCACGGCCGCGGTATCATTTACCCTAGAGGCCGCATCACTATTGTGGTGGAGAACACGTCGGACGAGTTCACAACATTCGATCCGCGGCGGCTGTCGTTCATTGAAAAAAGTGGCGCCCAAGTGGATATCTTAGGGCTGCAGGAAATAGATGGAAGCAGAGAATGGTTGATTGCGGCGGACGACAAGAGAATTGGGCCTAAGGCATGGATAAGGCATGATTACGCGCTGACAGCCGATATCCGACTGCCCACGCGCTTATACTATGAGGATAAGTTGCTCGCGACGATAATCGAGTGAGTATATGAGGAGCTTTCATGTGGCGTTGCGACGCCCTGAAACGATGAAAATAACCACGTAGTAACGAATGAATTCGTTACTACGTGGTTATTTTCTATGGAGATAGTGATGGCGGAGGAGAAACATTTGACCATGGCGGAGCTTGATGCCGGTTTGGACGCTGTTCGCCAGTCGCCCAAAGACGAAGGCGTCATTGCCATGATTGTGCGACGGCCGCAAGTCGATGCGCGAGAAGTATTGGAAGAGGGAGAATTAGACCTGGTTGAAGGTCTCGTGGGCGACACCTGGAAAGTTCGCGGCAGTAGCCGGACACCTGATGGGTCGGCGCATCCAGACATGCAGCTCAACATCATGAATGCGCGCGTGATCGACTTGGTGGCGCGCGAGAAGGATCGATGGTCGCTGGCCGGTGACCAGTTGTTTATTGACCTGGATGTGAGCGCGGAAAATCTGCCGCCGGGAACACGCCTTGCTCTCGGCTCGGCTGTGATCGAAGTCACGAATCAACCTCATACCGGATGTAAGAAATTCGCCGCGCGGTTTGGGCTGGATGCGCTGAAATTTGTCAACTCTCCTGTAGGAAGACAACTTCAGTTGCGCGGCGTCAACGCCAGGGTTAGGCAGGCTGGAGTGATTCGGATTGGAGATTTGGTGAAGAAGCTTTAGTACATTGGAGCGCCGCCCATCCTTCCCTGCGGCTAGCTCTGTTAGGAGCGATGCGGCGCTGGCAAGGGTAGGAGGCGCTCTCGGGGATTTTACGCAGGAGGATAAAATGATGATGATGACTTATGTTTACAAAGCGGCGAAGCTTTTGCTCGCTCTTACAATACTGGCCGTTCCGACGATAGCGGTCGCCCAGCAGATCACGCCGCCGAAGATTCCGCACGAGAAATACACGCTTCCGAACGGTCTGACCGTCATTCTGCACGTGGACCACACGACGCCGATCGTCGCAGTCAACGTCTGGTACCACGTTGGCTCGAAGAACGAGCGGCGCGGGCGGACGGGCTTCGCGCACCTCTTCGAGCACATGATGTTTCAGGGGTCGAAGAATCACGACACCGATTACTTCAAGGCGCTCGAAGCCATAGGCGCGACCGATCTTAACGGCACTACCAACAACGACCGCACGAACTTCTTCCAGAACGTCCCTTCGCACGCGCTCGAACGCACGCTCTGGGTCGAGGCCGACCGGATGTGCTGCCTGCTGCCCTCGATGACGCAGGAGCGGCTCGACAACCAGCGCGAGGTGGTCAAGAACGAGCGTCGACAGGGGATAGATAATCAACCTTACGGACTGGTCGATGAGCGGATGGATGCGGCGATGTACCCGACGCACCATCCTTACAGTTGGCCGGTCATCGGGTACATGGACGACCTGACCGCCGCGTCGAAGCAGGACGTGGAGAATTTCTTCAAGGAATATTACACGCCGAACAACAGCACACTCGTCATCGCGGGCGACATCGACATCGCAAAGACGAAAGCGATGGTCGAAAAGTATTTCGGCCCGATTCCGCCAGGACCTCCGGTAGGCCGGATGAAGGAATGGATTCCCGAGTTGCAGCGCGAAGTCCGTTTGAACATGGAGGACCAGGTGAACCTGCCGCGCCTTTACATCGCGTGGCACGGGCCTGCGCGCTTTACGGAGGGCGAAGCCAACCTGGACCTGCTCGCCAATATTATGGGGCAGGGGAAAAACTCGCGGCTCTACAAACGTCTCGTCTACGATTTGAAGATCGCGCAAGACGTTTCGGTCGGCGACCCGGCGCAGGAGATTGCGGGCAAGTTCACGATCACGGTCACGGCGGCGCCGGGCAAGACGCTCGACGAGATCGAGCCGTTAGTTTGGGAAGAAGTCGAGAAGGTCAAGGCCACTCCGCCGTCGCAAGAAGAGGTCGAGCGCGCCCGCACTTCATTACTTGCGGGCTTGCTGCGCGGGCTTGAGCGCATCGGCGGCTTCGGCGGAAAGAGCGACCTGCTGGCCAATTATCAAACCTTCCTCGGCGACACGAATTTTCTGGAGAAAGATTTCGCGCGCTACTACGCCGTCACGCCAGCGACGATTCACGCGGCTGCGCGGCGCTGGCTGCATGATGGGCGCGCGGTGATGCGCGTGACGCCGATGCCGAAGTACGCGGCGGGCGCCGAGGCGGCCGGCTTCGACCGCTCGAAAATGCCGGCGCTCAGCGATGCCGACAACCTCGCCCTGCCTGCGCTACAACGAGCGAAGCTCTCGAACGGCCTTGAAGTCGTCATCGCGGAGAGCCACAAGATTCCGACCGTGCAGTTGAATCTGATCGTGCGCGGCGGCTGGTCAGCCGACCCGAAGGCGAAGCTCGGCCTATCATCCTTCACCGCCGACCTGCAGACCGAGGGCACGGCGACGCGCTCGGCTCTGCAGATCAGCGATGAGGCCGAACGGCTCGGCGCGCAGCTTGACGCGGGGTCTTTCCTCGACAGCGCATCCGTCAGTCTGAACGCGCTCAAGTCGCGGCTGGAGCCTTCGATCGCGCTCTGGGCCGACGTGATTCTCAATCCTTCGTTCCCGGACGCCGAAGTCGAGCGCAAGCGTCAGCAGACGCTCGGACGGATCTTCTTTGAGAAGGGCGTCCCGGAGGCGCTTGCCGCGCGCATCCTGCCGATACTGCTTTACGGCGACGGCCACCCTTACGCCCAGCCGCTGACAGGCTCCGGCACGCCGGAATCGGTCAAGGCTTTCACGCGGGACGATCTGGTCAATTACCATCGCGCCTGGTTCAAGCCGAACAACGCCACGCTCGTCGTGACCGGCGACACGACGCTCAAGGAGATCACGCCACTGCTCGAAAAAGTCTTCGCCGCCTGGAAGCCGGGCGAGACGCCGAAGATCGCCATCCCGCCCCGCGAACAGCCTAAGCAAACGGTAGTTTATTTGATCGACAAGCCCGGCGCGGCGCAATCGGTCATCATCGGCGGCCATCTGCTCGCGCCGCGCAACGACCCCGACAGCACGCCGTTTGAAGTCCTCAATGCGCTCCTCGGAGGCCAGTTCACATCGCGCATAAACATGAACCTGCGCGAAGAGAAGGGCTATACCTACGGCGCGGGGACGTTCCCGTTTATGGCTAAAGGGCAAGGCGTCCTGGCCGTGTTCGCGCCCGTGCGGACCGATGTGACGAAGGAGTCGCTGCGAGAGTTGATGAAGGAGTTGCGCGAAATTCGCGATGCGCGGCCCCCGACGATGGACGAGGTGAAATTCGCGCAGAGCAACCTGACGATGTCGCTGCCGGGCCAGTATGAGACGGCGGGCGGGATCGCGGGCAAGATCAGCGACATCGTGACCTATGGCCTGCCGGATGACTACTACTCGAAGTACCCGGCGGCGGTGATGGCGACGACGCCCGAAGCACTGACCGCGCTGGCGAAGAAACGGCTGCTGCCCGAGCAAATGGTGCTGCTCATCGTCGGCGACCGCGCCGTGATCGAGCCGAAAATCAAGGAATTGAACCTGGGCCAGATCAATTACATTGACGCTGACGGTAAGCCGATTAAGTGAGCCATAGCATTCAAGAAAAAGTTATTCTGCGCCGGAGGCGCTGCGGATAATAGCTGGTGGAGAAACCACCGGGGCATTGGCCCAATAAACCGTTCCAGCCCTGGAAGGGCGGTGGATCGAAGCGTTGATCCGGCCCCTTTCCAGGGCGCGAATCTTAGATCGGTTATCAATTGCCTGTACGGGAAAGTAGCGAGACCTTTGGTACGGTACGGGGAGCGTGAGCGACCTGAGCCCTGGTCATGAGGCTTCTTGATAGACGGTCAGGTCGCTCACGCTCCCCGTACCGTACCGCGCATGTTTCCTGATTGGACGAAACCACAAACAGGGCAATTAAATAAATCGCCTGGGACAAAGGTCGGAAGAACTTTTCCTTGAAATCTATGGGAGCAACGTATGGAATCCGCCATCGGCAGCGGGACTAGACCATGAACGACACATCATCTGACAACGAAAAATCTCTTGAACAAGTCAATTCGCGACAGGCGCTGGGCCAACTGCTCAACGACATGATCAGCTTCCCTGAGCGGCGCGCGGAGATAGCGCGGAACATAGAAGATACTTTCGGCCAGTCCAAGGCCGTGCTGACGCTCGATATGAGCGGCTTTTCCCGAACCACGCAGCAGCACGGGATAATTTCCTTCCTGCTGATGATCCATCAAATGCAATTGATTTGCAGTCCCTGCATCGAGCAATGCGGGGGAAAGGTGATCAAGACGGACGCCGACAACCTGTTCTGCCTGTTCGACACCGTCGCGGACGCGGTGAAGGCCAGCCAGGAGATCATCACTCGTCTCAACGCCGTGAATGTGGTTCTGCCCGCAGAACGGCAACTCTACGTCGCATTCGGCATAGGGTATGGAAAAATCCTCAATATCGGCGATGAGGATATATTCGGCGATGAGATGAACCTCGCATGCAAGCTCGGTGAAGATATTGCCGAGAAGGGAGAGATATTGTTGACACCCGCCGCAAACGCCGAATTGAATGGATCTGGCGTCGCCATGCGAGAGGGTTCGATCAGCATATCGGGGATGCATCTCAATTATTATTATGTCGAAAGATAGAGGAGATGGGGCAACTGGAGAAACGAGTCGAGGAGCGGGCTCGCGACTGGGGCGTCGTTGTCCAGGACACACTTGAGACCCAAAGCTCGTTCATAGCGTTCGGCAAACGCGGTGATCAGCCTGTTGTTCTCAAAGTGGCGCGACAACCGGGAGATGAGTGGCGATGTGGCGCCGTGATGGATGAATTCGGCGGCAGGGGAATGGCGAGGGTTTATGAACGCATCGAAGGCGCTGCGCTGATCGAAAGGCTGAAGCCAGGGGCTTCGCTTGCAAGCGTAGCGCTGAATGATCGAGACGAAGAGGCGACGGAAATCCTGGCTGATGTGATCGACCGGATGTCCCGTCCGCGTGAATCATCTGATGATACATCGCGCGAAGCGTTGAAAGAGTTCGTCAGCGCGCAGGATTGGGGAAAAGGGTTTGAGCGCTATCTAGCAAGCGGAGACCATCAAATCCCAACCCGTCTAGTCGAGCAGGCCCGGCAATTGTATTTTGATCTCTGCGCGTCGCAACGAGGCGTCAGACTCCTTCACGGTGATCTTCAACACTACAACGTTCTGTTTGATTCTGATCGTGGTTGGTTAGCGATAGACCCGAAGGGCGTAATCGGTGAAGTTGAATACGAGATCGGAGCCAGTCTTCGGAATCCGTATGAAAAACCGGAGATGTTCGCCTCTGCGGAGACGGTCGAGAGAAGGCTCAGGTGTTTTAAAGCTAAATTGGGACTGAACTCAGACCGGGCGTTGGCTTGGGGATTTGCTCAGGCGGTTCTGTCGGCCATCTGGTCGGTCGAGGACGGATTCGCAGTAGACGCCGGAAATCCTTCTCTCAGACTGGCCAATGCGATCTGGCCAATTCTGAAATAGTCCAGGCGGAACTCGAATGCTAAAGGCGGCTCGCTCGTATAGCATCACAATGGCACTGTCGCTCTTCCTGACAGCGTGTCAAACAGCGGGAACTGAGGCATCGCAAAAAGAGCGCGAATACGCCGCTTTCGGCAATCCGAAGAGGGTCACGATTCGAGGCTACAGCGATCACGTGATGGAACCGTTCATTACGCGCGATGGTCGCTATCTGTTTTTCAACAACTCGAATGATCCGTCGGTCAACACGAATCTACACTATGCCGAACGAATAGATGATTTAATCTTCGAGTACAAAGGCGGGATCGCCGGAGCCAACACACAGGCCCTTGAGGGCGTGCCGACGATGGATAATTACGGCGCCTTCTTCTTTGTCTCAACCAGAAGTTATAAGGAGACTTTATCAACAATTTACCAGGGACGATTTTCCAACGGCGCTGTGACCGGCGTTAAGATTGTGGATGGCATATCGGAAAAGGCGCCGGGGCGTGTGAATTTCGACGTAGAGGTCAGCGCCGATGGGCGGACCATTTATTTCGTTGACGGAGTTTTTAGCGGGAAGCCCACGCCTGACAAGGCGGACATCGCCATTGCGGTTCGAGACGGCGCAGGTTTCCGCCGTCTGTCTGGAAGCGCAGAACTTCTCAAGAACATCAATACTGACGCGCTGGAATACGCCGCCTGCATCTCGCCGGATGAACTCGAACTGTTCTTCACGCGACTCGGAAAGAACGGGCCGGCAATTTACCGCTCAACCAGAAAGAACGTCACACAACCATTTGATCAGCCTGAGCGAGTCGCCGCGATAAAGGGCTTCGTCGAAGCGCCTACGCTGTCTCCTGATGGTCTTTCCCTTTACTACCATCTGAAAGAAGGCGAGCGATTTGTGATTTACAGGGTTAGCAGATCGCAGTAACCTGACCATCGTCACTAAATTTTCCGAGCGCAACATCAACATCAACCAAGATGATGGGAGGGAACAATGATTGAGGAAGAGATTGAGATACGCGCAACCGACGGAACAGTCGACGGCGTTCTTTTTCGGCCTGAAGGCGAGCGCCGCTTGCCTGGCGTCATCTTTTTGACCGACATCGGCGGCATACGTCCGGCGACGCGCGACATGGCGCGGCGGATCGCTGAGGAAGGATACTGCGTTCTTATGCCCAACGTGTTCTACCGATCGGGGCGGCCTCCGCTTTGGGACTTCCCAAGACGCCTCGGAGAAGAGCGAACCATGAAGCGGATCGCCGAATTGGGGGCCCCGGTTACTCCGGAAGCCATGGAGCGCGACGCGTCGGATTACGTCGAATTCCTGGCGGCCCGGGACTCGGTCGCCGAAGGGATGATGGGCGTCGTCGGTCACTGCTTCACGGGCCCAATGGCGATGCGAGCCGCCGCCGCGCTTCCGGACAAAATCGCCGCAGCCGCCTCATTCCATGGCGTCAGGCTCTTTACCGATGACCCCACAAGCCCGCACCTTCTCCTGCCGCGCGTCAAGGCGCGACTCTATTTCGCGCACGCCGTCGAAGATAAGAGCATGCCTGAAGAGGCGATTGAGAAATTCAACCGCGCGCTCGAAGCCTGGGGCGCCAATGGCAATAGATACGAGAGCGAAGTCTATGAAGGCGCCTATCACGGTTGGACCGCGCCGGACAGCCCTGTATACAACGGAGACCAGGCCGAACGCGCTTTCAAGAAGTTGACCGAACTCTTTGCGGAAACCTTGAAGTAACAGCAATCAGCGACAAACGGATCAGGATTGGAGGCGGACTATCATGCGAAGAATAAGATGCAGTCTGTCCCTAGCCGCAATTCTCACGCCCTTCTTGGTGATTCCGGCCATCGATCAGACAGCCAACGCCGATGTGCAAGTCCGGCTTTCACTGGCCGGAGGGAAGAGCGTTTACCGGGCTGGCGAACCGATCCGCCTTGCGCTCTCTTTCACGTCTGAGGTGGATGGCTACAAACTCAATGTCACGACGACGAAGCCCGCGTCTCCAGTAGATGAAATCCTGGTGGCTCCGGATGACGGCGTATTCCGATGGCTGGACGAATATTCCGGCAAGGATAGGTACTCGCCTGATTATTTGATGATGCGGAAGATTACGACCACGCCGGCGGTCGTAGGTTTGACGCTCAATGACCTGTTCCGCTTCGATCACCCCGGCAAATACACGGTTCAGGTGAAGACGCGCAGGGTCTCAGACGCTGAACGTCCACATGATCCTGTCCCGATAATAAAACTGGTGACGAACGAAGTGATCTTCGAAGTTGTAGCGATGACCGAGACTGAAGAGGCGCAGGAGGTCAGGCGCCTTTCGTCGCTCCTCAACGCGGCCGGGAACCACCAGGAAGAAGCCAGGATTTCCGAGGAGCTTTCATATCTTGCGGGAGAAGCCTCGACGCGCGAAAAGGCTCGTCGCTACACTTCCTCGGATGGCCGCTCGGGTAATTCCTACGAAAACATCTTTTACGGGCTTTTCATTGCGCGTGACCGCGCGCTCGCAATGCAATTGCTTGAGGGCGCGCTGCGTGATCCACACATGCCGGTCACTCATCAATTTCTGCACACGCTGACCAGGCTGCGGTTATTGCAGGAAGGGGGAGAGCCTCCGAGCGCCGGCGGTTTCTATGAACCGGGGAATCCGAACCAGCAACGTTATTCAGAGATTCAGGAGGAATATCTCAGAGAATTGGTGGCGAGTCTCGCGAAGCGGACGGGAAAAAACCGGACGACGACGGCTATGACGATTCTCCTGAACTCGCCTAAGGACCCGGACCGCCCCGCTCCGATGTTAAAGGCCGCGCGCAGGATTCTCCTTCAGGAATTCGAGGGTTTGAGCATAAATGATAAGGAACTCCTGCTGAATTTTTGTTGGGATAAGTTCCGTGATCCCTCGATTCAACCTGCGCTGGAGCGGATGTTGATGAAGAATATTATGCGCGCATCAGTCTTGAAGCGGCTGATAGAGCTGGACCCCGATCGATCCCGGTCCTTCGTCGTGGCCGAACTCATTGATCCGGATTCGTTCGTCGATGTCGGAGTATTGGCTGCGCTGAAAGACGAGACATTGCCGGAGGCGGACGCGGCGCTGCTCGAACAGATTCGACGCCTCGCTCCGCTCAAGCAGACTCGCGATACTGTTCCTCTACAGCGCAAGACTCAACTTGCCGCACGCTACGCTTCGCCCGTGATCTATGAGGGCCTGCTGGAGGTATATCAGAACTGGGGCGCAAAATGGGCGGTGGAAGCTCGGGCAGGCCTCCTGGGTTATCTCGCCCGATACAACGAAGCTCAGGCCATGCCGCTGATCGAACAGTCGCTGGAGGAACTGGGGCCAGATCGTGGCTCGTGGTTTCTTTCCAATCTGACCCTCTGGAATTATCCCAAAGCTCTCGATGAGTATTTGCGCAAGAAACTGGAGAGCGACGACCCGTACTGGGCGACTACGGCGTCATACATCATGTCGCAGCGCGGGCAGGTAGAGGACATGCGGTTCATCGAAGCGCGGCTGGATCGATGGGTGAAAGAATGGAAGGCGCGAGGCGCGGAACTCGACGCGGCAGACCAGGACCAGAAGATCCCTATGCAAAGCATGACGCAAGTGAACCTCATCAGTGCCTTGATGAATGGAAAGGCGTGGAAATTGCCTGAGGAAAAGATCAAACAGTTAAAGCAGACTTGCGTCACCAAAACCTGCCGCGAAAACTTCAACCTTGATAAGGAGGTAAAAAAATGAAGTATCTTATTGCCGCGCTCATATCCGCATTGCTCCTGACTTCCGTCTGCCGGACTCAATCACGGCAAGCCGGCGATCGGTCGAACATATCCGCCGAAGAGTACGCCGTATATGCGGCGGTGATCGGCGACATGTTCGCCGGCGATAAAGTCACTTTCGATACACAAGCGAAGGTCAAGATTCTTGTTATTCAGGATAGGACGGTCAGCAATATCATAGCGGAGAACGAAGGAGAGAGATTGAAGCAAGTGGGATTCGCTTCCATCTCGCAAGAAACCATTGACGATTATTTGGTGAATATACTCCTGACCGTTCCACAATAAGCTCTTTCAGCGGTATCAATCTAATTCCTCTGCGAGGGCAATAGCGGGGCATCATTAAAGAAGCCAATAGCCTTGGGTTGCGACTGGCCATCGCATAGCAAGGCGAGTATACTTCCGACCGTTCCACATTAAATTCTTTATTTAATTCTTTAACCAGAACAATCTGATTCTTCGGCTAGAGCGATATGACAAACCGTTCCATGCCACCCAGTGTAAACAATCGCGAACGTCGATCCGAGAACCCGGAGAGGCGAACTATGTTGACGCAGACTGAAAAAGGAAAAATCTTTCGCGGTAGTTTCGAATGACAATGTTATCTATGAGTGATACAGCGACAGAATTGTCTTTCAGAGAGCAGGCGGCAAAGGCTCAACTGGACGCTCACGTGCGCGATACCGTGGAGTGGCATTTCAACCCAGAGACGGGATGTTCCTTCTGGCTGGACTTCGCGGCAGGGCTCGGTTGGGATCCGAGGCGCGAGATCGCCTGCTTCAATGACCTCAGGAAGTTTCCGCCTTTTCAGGACGAATGGCTGCGCGGGGGACCGGTTCGGCGCTGGCTTCCGAAAGGATTGGAAGGCAAGCCGCTCTTCACTTTCGAAACCGGCGGGACGACCGGCGTGCCGAAGAGCCGCCTTCAGATCGAAGACTTTCGCACCGACTATGAAATCTTCAGTGAGACGCTCCCAGATAAGTATTTTCCGCGTGGCGCCAACTGGCTGATGCTCGGGCCGTCGGGGCCGCGCAGGCTGCGATTGGCGGTCGAACACTTGTGCCAGCGCCGCGGCGGGATCTGTTTTTGCGTCGACCTCGACCCGCGTTGGGTGATCAAGCTGATCAAGTGGGGCGAGTTTGCGGCGCTGGAGAAGTATAAAGCTCACGTGATCGAGCAGGCCGTGACGTTGCTCAATGCGGGGCACGATATTCGATGTATGTTCACCACGCCGAAGCTGCTCGAATCGCTCGCCGAAGCGCTGGAGAATCTCGGAACCACCATCAAGGCTGCGGGAATCACCGGCATCTTCGCCGGCGGAACCGAATTCACGCCGCAGTACACGCGCTTCGCGATGGAAGAATTGCTGGGCGAAGGCGTCTATCTGACGCCGACCTATGGCAACACGCTGATGGGGCTGGCTTGCTCGAAGCCGGTCACGCCGGATGACGGCTACAAGATCACGTATTACGCTCCCCAGCCGCGCGCCGTCATCGAAGTGGTGGCGCTTGAGGATCCTGACGTGGTCGTCGATTACGGCGATACCGGTCGCGTGCGACTGACCACGCTGACGCGCGAGACCTTCATTCCCGGTTTTTTGGAAAGAGACGAAGGCGAACGCGAGCGGCCCTGCGAAAAATATCCTTGGGATGGAGTGAGCGGCGTTCGACCGTTCCGCCAACTCGCCGCGCAGACTACCGTGGGCGTTTATTGAACGATCAGCGGCTCAAGTAAGCGGTAAGAGGAGCATTTGTCATTGTTCAATTGTCATTTTTCATTGCCGGTGGTGGTCCTTACCCAATGCCCCATAAAGCCCAATGCCCAATAAAGATTGAACGATTTCCGGGCAATGACAAATGAACAATGAACGATGAACAATGAATCTCTTCGTCCAAGTCATAACGTACTGGCCATAATACGAGGAAATAATGGCGATCCTGAACATTCCCATTATTAGATGGGGGCAGCCCTACACGAGTCTCGAAACCGAAGACGTGGCGCATTTCATCACCGGCGAAAAACTGGCGCGCGTAAGCCAGGCCAACACCGGTCTACTGGGCCGCGACATGCGGTTGGCCGCGCGCGCGCGGGCTTCGCTCGCCGAGATTCCGATCGCGGAATTGATCGGGATGATGAAGAAGGCCGCTGATCTCTACCTCGATGGCGCTTTGCCGATGGGCGACGGCGCGCAAACGCCGGATGATTTCGCCCGTCAGCAGTCAGCCAGCACGGGACTGCCGGAGCGGATGTGCAAGGCAAACATGGCGAAGAACCACTTCGTGCTCTCGAATATGGACAGGATTCTGGACGCGCTGACTCGTGGGTTGGATCTGAACATTCTGACGCGCGGCTACGGGGTCGAGCCTCGTGGAGTGACCGTTAGCTATCAAGCTCAATCGCCGGTCCTTGGACTGGTGCTGCCGTCGAATTCGCCGGGCGTCCACACGCTTTGGCTGCCGGTGATTCCGCTGCAGATCGGGCTGCTGCTCAAGCCCGGCCCTCAGGAGCCGTGGACTCCCTATCGAATGGCCGCCGCTTTTATCGAAGCGGGTGTGCCGAAAGAAGCGATTGCGATCTATCCGGGCGGCGGCGATGTGGGCGCCGAGGTGGTGCGACGGTCGGATCGCACGATGATTTTCGGCGGCTCGGCCACGGTCGAACGCTATCGGGGGGACACGCGCGTTCAGGTTCACGGCCCGGGATTCAGCAAGATACTGCTGGGCGATGACGTGGTGGATCAATGGGAGAAATATCTCGACGTGATAGTTGACAGCGTGTTCCTGAACAGCGGGCGAGGGTGCATCAATTGCTCCGGCGTTTGGGCCTCGCGCCATACGAAGGAGATCGCGGAAGCTCTCGCCGAGCGCATCGGCCCGGTCGAGCCGAAGCCGCCCGAAGACCCGGAGGCGAGCCTGGCGGCGTTCACTGTGCCGGGCGCGGCGCGCGCAATCTGGCGGAGCATCGAGGACGGGTTGGGCGAAGCAGGGGTCGAACACGTCACTGCCAAATACGGCCCACGGCTGGTGGAAAAACAGCGTTGCGGATACCTGCGCCCCGTCGTAGTCCATTGCGAATCACCCGATCGCTCGTTAGCCAACACCGAGTTCATGTTCCCCTTCGTGAGCGTGTCGCCTTGCCCTCAAGACGAAATGCTGAAGCGAGTTGGAACGACACTGGTGTGTACCGCCATCACAAATGACGAGCGCTTTCAGCGCCAACTCATAGACGCCACACACATTGATCGCCTGAACCTGGGGCCGGTTCCGACGATTCAACTCGATTGGTTGCAGCCGCACGAAGGGAATATCGTGGAATTCCTCTTCAGGCCCAGAGCATTTCAGTCGCGGCTGGAGTAAGCGATGACGGAAAGATTTTGGTTATATTCCATTTTCCAATGGAAATACCTCGGAATTTTTGCCTGACCGCTTAGGAGGCCATCATGGCGATATCCTCTTTGCGAATTTGTCTCGGTATTTTTCTGCTGGTTGAAGTTCAATCACCCCTTTGGGTAGGCGCCAGCAGCGTCGAGAGCGGCGAGTCGGCCAAGTCCCCTTTGAGGATTCCCCTCCGAGTCTCGCAGGATCCCCCGCCTAAAACCATTTCCCCTCCGCAACAGGAACCCCCGGTGGTTCTGAGGGCGCGTGATGAGAATGGCGCTCCTGTCGCATCGGCAAAGGTCTATCTGTATGCGGAAGGTCAGCGTCTTATCTCCTCGTGGGAAACCGATTCCGCGGGGCGAGTCTCAATGAACGGCATTGCGCCAGGCCTTTATCAGATACGCGTGGAGAAGCAGGGGTTTTATGGCTTTAAGCTGGAGCGCGTGGAGATAGGAAAGGCCGAAAACCTCGAGATCAGTCTGGAGCATGAGCAAGAGATTCGAGAATCTGTCGACGTGTCTAGCGCGCCGCCGACCATCGATCAGGCGAGAACGGTCGCGAGCGATGAGATCGGCGCCCGGGAAATTGTCAACCTTCCTTACCCGAGGAAGCGCGATTTCAAGAACATGGTGGCATACCTTCCCAGGGTGCATCAGGATGCGACTGGTCAGCTTCACCTCAATGGGGCGGCCTCTTATCAGACCTTTTACGCTCTCGATGGTTTCAATATTACGCATCCCGCGTCGGGATTGCTGGAATTGAGGGTCAGCCCGGATGCGCTGCGCAAGATCGAGATTCAGAGCAGCCGATTTTCCGCCGAATACGGCAAGGCTTCGGGTGGCGTGTTGAATTTAACAACAGGAATGGGAGATGACCGGTATCGCGTCGCGGCGACCGATTTCGCGCCTTCAGCCCAATTCATCCGGGGTATTCATCTCGACAGTTGGACGCCGCGAGTTGCTTTCTCAGGGCCGTTTCGGAAAGGGCGCGCGTGGTTTTATTCCGCCACCGACGCCGATATTTCGCTCGATATTCGCAGGGATCTTCCCGAAGGCGCCGATCGGAACAGGTCATGGCGTTTGGGCGAGCTCGGCAAGGCGCAAATCAATCTCTCTCCGACACATCTTGTGAACGCGGGGTTTTTGGCGAACCAGTTTCAGACGCAGAATGCCGGTCTATCCGGAGTGACGCCACAGGGGACTGCGCCCGAGCTGAAACAGGACGTCTATCTCTTCACGTTGAAGGATCAAATCTTTCGCGCCAATGGACTGAGCTTTGAGACCGGCTTCGCGGCAAGCCGGTTCGACGCCGATATCTTGCCGCACGGCGATCTTCCTTATCAGCTTACTCCCGGAGTGGTGAGGGGCAGCTATTTTATGAGATCGGAGGCGAGTTCGAGTCGCCTGCAAGGGCTCATGAACATAACGCTTTCGCCGTCGGAATGGCGCGGACGGCATGAAGTCAAGCTGGGCGCGGACGTCAATCAAGTCGTTTATGAGCGGCTCCTGGACCGCAGACCGATTCAGATTTTGCGCGCGGACAATACCCTTTCCAGCGAAATCTCCTTCGTCGGAAGCCCGCGAGCCCACCTCAGCAATTTTGAGATCGGCGCTTACATGCAAGATCGGTGGGCGATCTCGAACCGGCTGCTGGTTGAAGCGGGCATGAGGTTTGATCGTGATAGCATCGTCAGGCGTCTTCTGCCTTCCCCCCGCCTGTCGACGAGCGCGCTGTTGACTCAAGACGGCGATACGAGACTGGCCTTCGGGGTGGGCATATTTTATGACGCCTCGAACCTCGATATCATAACGCGCCCACTGGAGGGGCGACGCGTAGAGCATTTCTTTTCGCGTAACGGCCTGGCGCTGCTAGCCAACAGAACAGTGGAAACGGGCTTCACCATGAACGAGGAGCGATTGGAAGCGCCGCGCTCCTTAGGCTGGAGCATGGAGTTTGAAAGAAAGCTGCCCGCGGAAATTTATTTCCGCGCGGAGTGGATCGGGAGGCGGGGAGTAAACGGCTACGCCTTCGATTTACAAGGAGGAACGCAGCCGGGTCAGCTCATGACGATTCTTGACCTGGGCAATACGCGCAACGATCGCTACGACGCGTTCAGCGTGACGGCCCGCCGGGCGTTCAAGGATAATTATCTGGTCTTCGCATCCTATACTCGTTCTTCCGCGCGAACGAACGAGGTTCTTGATTTCAGCCTGGACACGCCACTCTTCAGCCCGCAACAGGGGGGGCCGTTCGATTGGGATGCGCCGAATCGCCTGATTTCATGGGGCTGGGCGCCGCTGCCGCTGGTGAAGAAAGTCGACCTGGCGTATTCGGTGGAATGGCGGAGCGGCTATCCATTTAGCGTCATAGACCAGGATCGACGGTTGGTCAATGAGCCTAATTCCAACCGCTTTCCTGCCTATTTTTCGCTGAATCTGCACGCCGAGCGGAGGTTCCGATTGCTGAAGTACAACCTCGCTCTGCGCGCCGGATTTAATAACATCACAAACAGAAAGAACGCGAGTGCGGTAGACAACAATATCAGCTCTTCCAATTTTCTCGGTTTCAGCGGCGTTCAGGGGCGCCAGTTTACCGCGCGTATTCGGTTTCTGGGGCGGAAATGATAAACAGTGGTTAGTGGTTGGTGGTTGGTGGTTGGTGGTTGGTCACTTGTCGTCGGATAATTTCGGCGACGAATAATCAACCACCAACCACCAACCACCAATTCACGAGGAGGTTACGGTGCGGAAACTGATTGCCCCATCGCTAGCCATCCTGCTGTTGGGGCTACACGGGCTGTTCGGACCGGCGCTCATACGCGCACAGCGATACGCCGCCTCCGATGGGCGGCTGCGCATATCCCTTGCTAAGCAACCCTTCTCTCCCACCGGAACATCATCAGGCCCCGACACGATGGCCAACGGCGGTATCCAGCGGATTCTCGACGGCATGGGCGCCGTCGTGCGAATCGAGGAGGCAGCGCTAACGCCGGACGAAGCCACGGAGTATGGCGGATGGAAGCGGTTGGGGATGGCGCTGGGTCACTTCGCCGATATTGTGGCGAAGAACGAGCGGGACGGATACTTCACGGTCGGCTTGCTGGCGACATGCCCATCAATGCCGGGGCTGGTCGCCGGATTGCAGCATTCGGGGCAGACGCGCGATCCGATCAAGATCGGCATGCTCTGGCTTGACGCGCACCCCGATTTCAATACGCCGGAGACAACGCGCAGCGGCTCGCTGGGAGGAATGCCGGTGGCGATCGCGACCGGTCGGGCGCTGCAGAGGCTGCGATTGGACGCGCGCCTCGATCCGCCGCTCTCTGACCGCAATATCGTGATGGGCGGCGTGCGACTTACCGATCCGCTTGAACAGAGCCTGCTCGACCAATCTTTCATCGAGCAGCTCAGCGTTGATGACCTCCGCAATATGACGCCGGCCGTGTTCGCGCAACTCGATCGCCTGAGTCGCCTCTCCGACAAAATATACGTGCATATTGACATGGACGTGCTCGACCCGCGTGAAGTAATGGGGCACGGCAATAAGGTTCCCAATGGCCCGTCGAGCGAGGAGTTGGCCAGGTTGTTCGAGGCGATCTTCAGCCGCTATCCAAAGGCGTCGGCAATCGGATTCGCGACGATCCCGGCCAGCGACGAGAGCGGACTCTCACTCTCGGCTGTGAATCGCATGATCGCTGGCGCGGTCCGTGGGCTAAAGGCCCGCGAGAGTCGCCGTTAAGCGCATACGGAAAAATACGTATAGCATGTGGCATTCCCGATTTTGGGATTGCTCAATCCCGGAAACGCACACTCTCGCCTCTTCGGCCCAATCCTATGGCTGATCAACCTTACTGAATTCAGAGTTTTAACTGTTTAACCGCGCTGGCACAGTGTTTGGTTAAAACAATGGAATCGCTGTTTTCCGTGATGGGTTAAAGATTGGCGCCAGACCGGCGCAAAAGACCATTCAGCAATCGAAACAGGAGGTGAAGAATGCATAGCTTCTGGCAAGATCTGCGCTATGGCGCGCGAATGTTGTTGAAAACCCCTGGCTTCACTCTAATCGCCGTCCTGACTCTGGCGCTCGGCATCGGCGCGAATACCGCGATCTTCAGCGTCATCAACGGCGTGCTGTTGAGCGCGTTGCCATATCCGCAACCGGAACAACTGGCCATGGTCTGGTGTGACAACCGGAGGCAGGGAATCCCCGACGACATCACTTCATATCCGAATTTCGTGGACTGGCGCGATCGGAACAAAACATTCCAGGGGATGGCCGGTGTGACGTCCGATAGATACAACCTCACTGGAACCGGCGAGCCTGAAGAGATTCGCGGCGCCACAGTATCGATCAATTTCTTTCAATTGATAGGCGTGAACCCCGCGCTCGGGCGAGTTTTCACCGCCGAGGAAGAACAACCGGGCAGGGATAAAGTGGTTGTTTTGAGCCACAGCCTCTGGCAGCGGCGTTTCGGCGGCGATCCCGGAATTTTGAACAAGACGATCTCGCTCAGCG
This sequence comes from Blastocatellia bacterium, assembly GCA_035714085.1. Classification (GTDB taxonomy): domain Bacteria; phylum Acidobacteriota; class Blastocatellia; order RBC074; family RBC074; genus JAJVID01. The sequence goes on along the minus strand of DASTMP010000353.1, from coordinate 11,959 downwards.
ACGAAACCTACGTCGTAGTGGGAATAATGCCGCCCGGATTCCAGTTTCCCGAAAATACCGAGATTTGGGGGCCGCTGGCGCCTGACGAGGGGATGCGTTCAGACAAGGCGCGTTTTGGGTTTTTTCTCCCTGTCGTCGGCCGTCTCAAACCTGGCGTGACGCGCGCGCAAGCGCAGGCCGATCTGGATGTGGTTGCGAATCAGATAGAGAAGCAGTTTCCGGACATGGCGGGTTATGGCGTCAACGTAGTTCCGGTGCTCGAAAATACTGTCGGCCCCATCCGCAGAGCGCTGATGATCCTGTTCGTGGCTGTTCTGTTCGTGCTGCTGATCGCGTGCGCAAACGTCGCCAACCTGCTGCTGGCGCGAGCCACCGTCAGGCAACGCGAAGTGGCGGTCCGAGCGGCTCTGGGAGCGGGACGCTGGCGCATTGTTCGACAATTGTTGACCGAAAGCATGTTGCTCGCTTTCCTGGGCGGGGCGCTGGGCGTGTTGCTGGCCTGGTGGGGCTTGCGACTGCTGGTCGATCTCAGCCCGGCCAACATCCCGCGGCTTGAAAACATTCGCCTCGACGGGCGTGTGCTCTGGTTCACCCTGGCGCTATCGCTGCTCACGGGGCTGATCTTCGGGTTGGCGCCCGCGCTGCAAACGTCGCATCTGAAACTCAGCGAGGCGCTCAAAGAAGGCGCCCGCACGGGGGCCGGCGGGGCCGGCGGCCGTCACGCGCAACGGATCCGGGGAATTTTCATCGTCGCAGAAGTGGCGTTGACGCTGGCGCTGCTCGTCGGCGCGGGGTTGCTCGTTCGCAGCTTCTGGCGGTTGCAGCATATCAATCCCGGATTCAAGACTGACCATTTGCTGACGTTGCGAGTCACATTGTGGGGGTCGAAATATCGCCAGGGCGGGCAGGCCGTCTCGTTCTACGATCGATTACAGGAGCGGCTGGCCGCGCTGCCCGGAGTCGTGAGCGCCAGCGCCACAAGCGACATCATGCTCCGAAGGCTAGCAACCTCCGCCGGCTTCACCATCGAGAACAGACCGCGAGACCCGGGCGAGTTGGCGCTCGAGCTGCCGTTCGACCGCGCGCAGCCCAACTATTTTCAGACGATGGGCGTTCAGTTGTTGAGAGGTCGCGCATTTACGGCTCAGGACACGCGCGAAAATCCGAGGGTGGCGATCGTCAACGAGACGTTCGTCAAACGATACTTTCCGAACGATGACCCGGTCGGCAAGCGCTTCACATTCGGAGGCGGAGGCCCCAATGCGCGATGGATCACCATCGTCGGAGTCGTGCGCGACACCAAACGACAGGGGGTGGATCAGCCGGTCAGGATCGAATCCTGGATGCCTCTCGCGCAGATGCCGTCCGGTTCGATGGATGTGGTATTGCGCACAACGGGTGATCCGCTGGCTTTGAGCAATGCGGTGCGCGAGGCCGTCTGGTCGCTCGATCGCGACCTGCCGATCCCAAGTATCCAGTCGATAGAGCAGATTTTGTCGGAGAGAGTGGCGCAGCGGCGATTGAATATGCTATTGCTCGGACTGTTCGCGCTGGTGGCTTTGGTCCTGGCGGCGGTCGGCATTTACGGCGTGATGAGTTACGCGGTCACACAACGCACGCATGAAATCGGCGTCCGCGTGGCGCTGGGCGCTCAAACCCGCGATGTGCTGCGCCTAGTCGTCGGGCAAGGGATGACGCTGGCGTTGGCGGGTGTGGTCATCGGGCTGATCGCGACATTTATATTGACGCGTTTGATGACGAGCCTGCTCTTCGGGGTGAGCGCGACCGATCCGATCACCTTCGCGTCGATTGCTGTATTGATGCTGGGAGTGGCGCTCGCGGCGTGTTTCATCCCGGCGCGACGGGCGGCGAAAGTCGATCCGATGATCGCTCTCAGATGCGAATAGGTGTCAGGTTTCAGGTGTGAGGTGTCAGGTGGGAATATGCGGCGCCATCCTTTTCCTGACACCTGGAACCTGGAACCTGGAACCTGGAATCTGACACCTGACACCTACTTCGTGAGGAGATTATGCAAACACTCTGGCAAGACCTGCGCTATGGCGCGCGAATATTATTGAAGAGCCCCGGCTTCACTTTAATCGCTGTGCTGACGCTGGCGCTCGGGATCGGCGCGAACACGGCGATCTTTTCTCTCACCGATCAAATTCTTCTTCGGCGTCTGCCTGTGGAAAGGCCGGAGGAGTTGGTCGTGTTGCGCTCACCCGGGCCGAAAGGGGGGAGAGTAACGAGCGATGGGGATAACGCGACTTCATTTTCCTACCCGATGTATAAAGACCTGCGGGATCGCGGCAATAACGTTTTTTCAGGCTTGCTGGCGCGATACGCGATCCCGCTAAGCGTCGCGGGGGCCGGGCAGACCGAGCGCGCGGACGGCGAGTTGGTCTCGGGCGACTATTTTGAAGTCCTGGGCGTGCGCCCGGCTTTGGGGCGCGTCTTCAATCAGGAAGACGACCGCGCGCCCGGCGCGAATCCGGTCGTTGTTTTGAGCCACGCCTATTGGACTCGCCGCTTCGCCGCCGATCCCGCGATTCTGAACAAGACGCTGACGGTGAATGGAACATTGATGACTGTGATCGGCGTGTCGCGCGAAGGATTCCGTGGGATTCAGGTCGGGCAGACGCCGGATATCTTCATCCCATTGATGATGAAAGCTCAGATGACTCCGAATTGGAACGGGCTTGATGACCGTAGGGACTATTGGCTGGCGATCATGGGGCGGCTCAAGCCTGGCATGTCTCTCGCGCAAACCGAAGAGGCTGTCCGTCCGAGCTATCGCTCATTTCTCGAAGAAGAACTGTCGCTGAGGGGCGGAGGGAGCGCCGAGTCGCGACAGCGTTTCCTCGACAAAAGAATCCTGTTGGATGACGGCTCGAAGGGAAGGCAGATTCTCCAGCGCGACGCCAAAAAACCGTTCCTGATCCTTATGGCGATGGCCGGACTGGCTCTGCTGATCTCTTGCGCGAATGTGGCGAACCTGCTGTTGGCGCGCGGCGCGGCGCGACAGCGCGAAATCGCCGTGCGCATGGCGTTGGGCGCGTGGCGATGGCGATTGATGCGGCAGTTTCTGGTCGAAAGTCTCCTTCTTTCATTGATGGGAGGAGTGGTCGGGTTGATGGTAGCCGCCTGGACTACCCAAGGATTGGTCGCGGCGATCCCGCCCAGCATCGGGGCGCTCGGCCTTTCTGCGGAGCTCAACCCGCGCTTGCTAGGATTCGCTCTTGCGCTCTCGGCTCTGACCGGCGCGCTCTTCGGAGTGGCGCCCGCCGCGCGAGCCACGCGGCTGAATCTCGAAGCGACCTTGAGAGAGCAGGGATCGAGCGTTTCCGGCGGATTGTCGAGTGTGCGTTTCCGCAAGGCGCTGGTGGTTTCGCAGATCGTCCTGACCACCGTGCTGCTGGTCGGGGCGGGATTGTTCGCCCGCAGTCTCAATAATCTGAACCATATCAATCTGGGGTTGCGGGCCGACAACGTGATCGCTTTCTCTATCGCGCCCGAGTTGAACGGTTATTCTCCGCAGCGAACCATTGCATTTTTCGATGACCTTCGCCAGGGCATCGCGGCGCTTCCAGGAGTGCGCTCCGTCAGCGCCGCCGAAATCCCAATCCTCACCGACAGCGATTCGAGTTCGAACATGACGATCGAAGGGTATCAGGCGCAAGAACGCGAAGACATGAACGTTCAGACCAACAGCATCGGGCCGGACTACTTCACCACGATGGGCATCCCACTACTCAGCGGACGGGAATTCACCATCGCGGATAGGGCCGGCAGTCCGAAGGTCGCGATCATCGACGAGACGATGGCGCGCCGCTTCTTCGCCAATCGAAACCCGATCGGCAGCCATTTCGCCTTCGGCGCCGGCGACCGTGTTCGCCCGGATATCGAGATCGTAGGCGTTGTGCAAGACAGCAAACACGCTAATGTGCGTGAAGAGAAGCGGCCGTTCGCTTATCTTCCTTACGCCCAGGAGACAAACCTCGGAAGGATCACTTTTTACGCGCGAACCGATCAGGACGTCGCCTCCATCGCGCTGTCGCTGCGGCGCGAAGTCGCGCGGCGTGACGACAACCTGCCGATATTCAATTTAAAGACTTTGCTGCGGCAGGAGGACGAATCGCTTTTCGCGGACAGATTCGTAACGTTTCTTTCGATCTGCTTCGCGTTGCTGGCGGCGTCGCTGGCGGCGATCGGGTTGTATGGGGTGATGGCCTACACCGTGACGCGACGCATCCGTGAAATCGGCATCCGCATCGCGCTTGGCGCGACTCAAGGGCGCGTGGCCTGGCTGATTTTACGCGAAGTGACGCTGCTCGCCTTGATAGGGTTGCTCGCCGGAGCTCCGCTGGCCTTCGCCCTGGGCAGGGCGGCGGAATCGCTGTTGTTCGGCGTCAGGGCCGGCGATCCGCTGATCTTCATCGCAGCGAGCTTGCTCCTGGCGCTCGTGGCGCTCGTCGGCGGTTATCTGCCAGCGAGGCGGGCGGCGAAGGTGGATCCGATGGTTGCGCTTCGGCGCGAATGATTGCAACAACTATTGCATAAACTTGCCGCGACGGTTGACGGCGTGCTAGGCTGCGAAAGTGTGCGCTAAATCGCAACGACCGAGGTGAAATCAATGACATCAAAGTCGCGCAAGTCGCCGGCAGCCGTATCTGATCATTCCCCTGTCGCAACCTCGCCGACTCAACTCGAGGTTCGGTTCGCCGACGCGCAGTCAAAGCTCGCCCCTCGGCGGCGGCAAATGATCCGGGCGATCCTCGATCATCCGGAGGAGATCTACTTCCTCTCCTCGCGGGAGTTGGGCAAGCGCTTCAATATGGATGCGGCCACGATTGTGCGCACCATTCAAGTTCTCGGCTATGACCGCTACGCCGACTTCGCGGCCGATCTCAGGCGCCATTTCGTCGCGCGGATCACGCCTTACACGACGATGCAGGCCGCCACGAGGGAGAAGCAGTCCGTGGCTGATCGCTTGCGCCAGAACGTCGACAAAGACATCGCCAATCTGCATCTCTTGAAAACCGGCCTGGACACCACGCAGGTTATCGCCGTGGCCAAGCGCATTCACCGCGCCCGGCGCATTGTCGTGGTGGGCATCGACCTCGCCGCTTCGCTCGCCCACTTTCTCGCCTATGGGTTGGCCGCCCAGGGATTCGACGCGGAGGCGCCTGTGGGAAGCTCGGGAAACCTCATTCACAAGATCAAGGTTTTGGACGCGAAGGATCTGCTGATTGCGATCAGCTTCGGGCGGTGTCTGCGCGAGACTGTCGAGGCGGCGCAGCGCGCCCGCCAGTGTGGCGTGCCGACCTTCGGAATCACGGACAGCGATACGACTCCGTTGGCGAAATATTGCGATGGCTACGTCGTAGCCTCCATCGCCAGTTCAGTCTTCACCGGCTCTTACGTAGCGCCAATGGCGGCGATCAACACCATCATTGCGGCCTGCGCTCATCTCCATCCGCAGCAAATACTCACTATCTTGCGCGATTACGAAAAGGACGCCACAGCCGGGGCGCGCTGGTACCGGGAAGCTCAGCGCGACGCGAGCGATCAAACTAATGGTAAAAGATAGTCGGAGAGATCGAGAGACAGAGAGACGGTAAGAATGCAGGAAATCTGTCCTTCCACCCTTCCATCGCTCTGTCCATCTTCACCTTATTTCCTGGTTGGTGTGTTTCTTGAGCAGATCTATTGCGCGATCGGCCAGTTTGATGAGGTGCGGGTGGGCGCGATTGCCATTGGTCAAGATTGCAAACCCGAGCTTCCTGTCACGATTGCCCAATAAAAAAGCCGTGTAGCCGGGGACGCTGCCGCTGTGCGCGAAGTAGCGGTCGCCATCGCGCGTCTGCACCCACCATGTCAATCCGAATCCGGCGGTTTCATTTCCCCAGATGCCTTCAATCGGCCCCTTGAATTGGTCGTACTGGCGCGTGAACATCTGCTCGAGCGTCTGCTCGCTGATGATCCGCTTGCCTTTGAAGACACCGCCGTTGAGATTGGCGATCAGCCAGTTGGCTTGATTGAGCACAGTGCCATAGACCAGGCCAGCGGGCCATACGGCGGCTTTGAGTCGCACCGCCGGCGTCTGGCTTCCGGTCTTTTCTTCCACAGTGTAGGGGATGGACAACCGCTCTTCCATGTCCGGCCTCGGCTCGAACGCCGTGCTCGTCATCTCCAGCGGCGTGAAGATGCGCTCCTGAATATATTGCTTGTAAGGCGTCCCTGAAAACTTTTGCACCAGATACCCGATCAATGTGTACGCCATATTCGAGTAAACGATGGAGGTCATCGGCGGTTTGTCGACCTTGAGCGATTTGCGCAGGTATTCTTCGAGCGCAGGCGGCGCGCCATCGCCCCACACGGGAACCGGGCCGAAGTCGCCGGGCAGGCCCGAAGTGTGAGTCAACAGGTGGCGAAAGGTGACCGGGTGTTGAGGGTCTTCGTTCTGAATCTTGAATTCGGTCAGGTAGTCGTTGACGCGATCATCGAGTTTGAATTTGCCTTGCTCCATTTGCTGCAGCAATGCGAAGGTAGACATCGCCTTGAAGGTCGAGCCGATCAGATAGACTGTGCTCGTCGTGGCTGGAGTGCGCGCCCATAGGTTCGAGTAGCCGTATGCGCCAGTCCAGATCACCCGGTCGCCGGCGATCAGCGCAATGGCGGCCGAAGGAATTTTCCCTTCGAGCAGCGTGCGCTGAATTTCCGGTTCGAGCTCCGCGACGACCCGATCAATGTTGATCGTTTGGGCGAGCGTAATCCTGGAAGCAGTCAGAATTAACATCGCCACGCCGATTGCAACCAGCGATTGGCGCAGCCAAGACGATTGTTTGGTCTGATGTCTGAGTTCATTCATGCTCGGTTCTCCGATAACCATATTATTTGAGATCTGCAAATGACCTTCCGAGGCGCGGATTGAAGGATGCGAAAAGGGAAGCAAAAAAGGCAAAAAGGGCAAAGAAGAGCAAGAAGGCCTTTTTGCTTTTTTTGCCTTTTTGCCTTTTTTGTTTCCTTTCGACCGCTTCACAAAGTCCTTCGCAAAGCTACTTTCTATTTCCCATGGCTCATCGACACGCGGTCGATCGGCGCGGGACGCGGCGCACGCTGCGCAGGGTTCTGTTCAAGTAACTTGAGGGCTTCTTGCACCGCCCGCTCGATCTGTGGATCGCGCCCCTTGACCACTTGGGCCGGCGTATATTCTACCTCGATGTCCGGGGCCACGCCGATATTCTCGACGTCCCATTCTCCCTTGAGATTGTAAAACGCAAGTGAAGGCGCGGTGATGCCGCCGCCATCAATCGTCGCGGGGGTTCCGAGAGTGCCTACAAGGCCGCCCCAGGTTCGAGTCCCCACGAGCGGCCCGATCTTTCGCAGGCGGAAATAATACGGCAGCGCGTCTCCACCGGAGCCGGCCGACTCGTTGATGATCATCACTTTGGGCCCGTAGATTCCGGCAATCGGTGAGGTCGAGGGTTGACCGTCACGCATGGCGAAATATCCCATGAGCTTCCGATCCAGTTCATTTACGATGTAATCCGCCACCATTCCGCCGTGGTTGTAGCGTTCGTCAATGATCGCGCCTTCTTTGTTCTGCTGGGCGTAATAGTAGCGAGTGAATGAGGTGTAGCCGGACCCTCCGGTGTTAGGCAGCCACACATATGCCAGACGTCCACCGGAGAGCTTGTCTACCAGCCGGCGGTTCTCCTCGATCCACGCCCGCGTCCGGAGCGCATCCTCACTGGCTACCGGGACCACGGTCACCAGCCGCGATCCCTCCAGCGATGGCGTCTTGTTGACCCGGATCAGCGTCTGCCTGCCGGCCGTTCCCTCGAAGAGGCTGTATACGTTAGTCGGCGACGAGAGAGGCCGCCCGTTAACTTCGAGCAGGTAATCGCCTTCGGCTACCTGAATTCCCGGCGCGCTGAGTGGCGCTCGCAACTCGGGGTTCCAATTCTCGCCGGTATAGATGTGGCTGATGCGGTACCGCCCATTCTCTACCGCGAAGTCCGCGCCCAACAGGCCGACCGAAACTGGCTCTTCGGCCGGCTCGTCGCCGCTGCCGAGCAAATACGAGTGCCCCACCGTCAATTCGCCGCCGACCGTAGCTATGAGGTAGCCCAGGTCGGCGCGATGGCCCACGTAAGCGAGGAGCGGACGGTACTTCTCATAGATTGCTTGCCAATTGGCCCCGTGCATCTTGGCGTCGTAGAAATACTCGCGCTGAATCCGCCACGTCTCCCGATAAATCTGCGCCCACTCGGCGCGTGGATCGACCTGCGTCTCGAGTTGCGCCACGTTGATTGTCCCGTCGCCCACCTTGGCGGGGCGATCTGTCGCAACAATTCCCCAGCGATTTCCGCTGGCCTGATAAAGGAGTTTTTTCTTGTCAGCCGAGAGCGCGTAAGACCGGATGCCTTCGAGGAAGGGCGCGGCCGCGCGCTCCTTGAGCTGGTAGCGCTGCAAGCGCAGCGACGCGGGCCCGCCGCCCGGCGTGTTCGGTTCCATATAAAAGATCGTCCCCGCCGCGCCGGCCACGAGGCTGCCGTAGTCACCGGCCGGAACATTGACGGCCAGAATTCGCTGTCCGATACCGTCGAAGTCAATGCGAACAGCGACGGTCTTCGCAGCGTCCGGTACGGGCCGCGCAGCAGGCTCGCCGCGTGATTCGTCGCGAGGCGCCGCGCGCGGCTCGTCGCCGGTTTCAGGTAAAAGCGGAGACGGCTCACTTGCGCTGAGCACGGCCAAATAAATTGCGCGGCGCACGGGACGGTCCACGGAACTCATCTCCAGCCAGCCCGTCCTCGGCCCATAATCCGTGCTCGCCAGGAAGTAAAGATACTTCCCGCCGGCGTCGAACGCCGGCGAGATCGCGTCCGCCAGCCCGTCGCTTAGTTGATATGTTTTCTTCTCCGTCAGCGAGTAAACGAAGATCGCACGCAGGTGGCTGGTCAAGCTCTTCGAATAGGCGATCCACCGCGAGTCCGGCGACCAGGTCGCGTCGAAGTCGCGTCCGGGATCGGCGTAGGTGTCGGTATCGATTTTCGCCGGCCGGCCGGTCGCGACGTCGAGCGTCCAGAGATTCAGGTGATTATCCTGGAGCAGAATCTGCGTTCCGTCCGGCGACCATGCAGGCGCGGAAAAGAAGGCCGTGGACGGCAGCGGGATCGCCCGAGGTTTTGTTACGCCGGTCGGCTCGCCAATCATAAGCTGGTACTCTCCGCTCGCGTCAGAGAGCCACGCGAGTTGCGCGCCGTCGGGCGACCACACAGGGCTGCGGTCGTGCGCGCCGGGACTCTGCGTCAGGTTGCGGTAGTCGCCCTTTTCCGCCGGTACCGTGAATATCTCTCCCCGCGCCTCGAAGGCGGCGCGAACCCCGCTCGGCGAAAGCTCAGCGTTCCGGATCATGCCGGCCACCTTTTTGAACTGCGGTCGCGCCCAGGCTAGGTCGCCGGTCACTTCAATGTTGAGTTTGCGCGCTTGCTCTGTTTTGGCATCGACCAGGTGGATATAACCGGCCTGTTCATAGACGATCGCGTCGGGACCCGCCGATGCGTTCATGATGTCGAAATCGTCGTGATGTGTGAGTTGCGTGACTTTTTTTGTGTCGCCGCGGTAGGCGAAGAGGTTGACCGTGTGATTGCGGTCGGAGAGGAAATAGACGGCGTCGCCCACCCACATCGGATTGGTGTCGTTGCTATCGCTCCACGGGAGCTTTTCGACGGAGTAGTCGGCCAGCGTCATGATCTGAATGGGGTGAGTGCGGCCGCCCCGGTAATGTCTCCACTGACTGGTCTCATACCATTCCGGGATGAACGCGGTCGAAATCTCCTCGTAGGCGAACCGTCGACCATCAGGAGAGTAGACGCCGCTGAACGCGCGGGGCATCGGCAGCGGCTCAGGAAGCCCGCCTTCCAGGCCAATCGTCCAGAGGCGAAAGTACGATTGTTGGGGAGCGCTGGCGCGGGCCGACGCGAAGACCACGCGGCGACCATCGGGAGTCCACCCGCGGACCCGATCCGCGCCCGGATGATAGGTCAATCGCTTGGGGTCGCCGCCTGTGGTCGGCGCCACATACACGTCTGTGTTCCCAGCGACCGTGGCCGTGAAGGCGATCTGAGAACCGTCGGGAGAGAAGTAAGGATCAATCTCGACCCCGGGCGTGGAGGTGAGGCGGCGCGCCTGCCCGCCGTTCCGCGAGGCGACCCACAAATCACCCGCGTATTCGAAGGCCACCGAGTCGCGGCTCACCGTCGGATGACGGAGCAAACGCGTCCCTTGCGCGGTCGCGGCGCCGCAGATGAGAAGACACAGCAGTAATGCGAAAAACAGTTGTCGGATGTTCATAGATTGTTCCCATCAGTACCGCGAGCGGTAGCGAGTGGCGCCTAAATGTGAAGCGCGCTTGCTACCGCTCGCGGTACTGATTCAGCGTGAATTGTGGGACAGACTGATGGTCTTTGGAAATTAACGACGCCCACGCAATCCAACGTAGGGGCGGGTATTCCCCGCCCAATCGGGCGGGATCACGGACGCGGTCGGGGAAAAGGGCGCCCCTACAATGCTGGTCGCATTCTTTATTCAAAGACAATAAATCTGCGCCACATCAATCTAAAAGTTCAGCTTCAACGCGAATTGTATGATCCGCGGATTCACTACGGTGGACGTTATCACACCGAAGGCGGCGCCCGCTGAAACATTGGTACCGGGGTTGCTGAATTGCGTCGTGTTGAAGGCGTTGAAAAACTCCGTGCGGAATTCGATGTTGGCGCCTTCACGCAGCCGGTTGAGCGGCGTTCGTTTGATGAGCGCGAGGTCGAAATTCCGCTGGTCGGGCCCGAATACGACGCCTACACCGCTATTGCCGAAATTGGTTGCGACGCCATCACTGCCGATCACCGGCCAGATGGCGGCGCTATTTGGATTTGCGGGATTGGCGCGCAGGATACAACTGCGGTTGAAGTAGTTGTTCAATTTGCTGGTCACCGAGCCGGAGGTCGTCAGGTCGCTGTATGTGCAGCCTGGGGCGAGTTGCGCGCGGTCATTCGTAATCCCGAAAACGTTAAAGTTGTTAGCGCCCGTCAAGGTCAGCGGCTGGCCAGATTGCAACGTGGTGACCCCGGACACCGCCCAGCCGCCGAGCAGGCCGTCGAAGAAACTATTGAACCTTGTCGGACTGGGCAATTGATAGAGATAGCTCAACACAAGGCGGTGTTCGCGATTGAATTCGCTGAGGCCGTAGTTGGCTATGGGATCGTTCTGATTTCCGAAAATGCCCGATGTGCCAGCGGCGCCGGTGTTCCTCCCGGAAGTGCTGTAAGCATGGGAGAAAGTATATGCGGCCAGGAATTGCAATCCCTTGCTCAGCCGCTTGGTGAGGCTGGCGTCCAATCCGTTGTACCAGGACGACGCTGACGAATCGATATCATTGAGACCCGGCGCCGTAAAACCGGGGAACGGAACGCGCTTGCCAATATTTGCAAAAGTATTTGTCGTCTCTCCTCGAATCGGGTTGGAAGGACTGGCCAACAGCGCTTGATTTGGTGACCGGTTTTGAATCTGGTGTGTGCCGCGCGCGCCTACGTAGCCAACTTCAAGCAGGAGGTTATGCCCCAAATCCGTCTGCAGATTGAGGCTGAATTGCTGCGTCACGGGCGGACGATACCCCTGATCGATGAACGAGATTGTCCGCTGAGTGCTCGGAGAGTAGGCGGGGAATTGCGGGAACGTCAGATCAGGCCCGAATGGATTGGCGAAGCTGGCCGCGGCATTCGGCGCGGCCTGCAATTGGCGGAGCAACGCGAAAGGCGGCGCCGCCGCCAGCTGGAGAAACGGCTGTCCGGTGGCGCGACTATAGTAAATTCCGTATCCACCGCGAAGGACCATCCGCTCGGTCAAGGGCAAGGCGGAGTCGGGCAACCGCCATGCGAAGCCGACGCGCGGGCCG
>DASTMP010000352.1:0-1734 GCA_035714085.1 Blastocatellia bacterium | reverse complement strand
GCCATGAGGAATTCGGGGAACTTGCCCCAGGTCGCAGCCGTGTCTCCGCCGAACCCGTGCACGAAGGCCAAGGCGGCCCTGGCGCCAACGGGGCGGTGCTCGATCTGGACTGGGGTGGGGGCGGTCTTTGCCATGCGTCCCTCCACGGGCAACCATAGATTGTAGTATTGCGCCAGCCCCAGCGCGGGCCCGACCATTCGCCCGCCCAACGGCGCGACTTGCGCGCAAGGAGCTCGCTAGTGCGCCCCGGCGACGCCTTGCTTTTGTCTTGCGCGTGGTCTTTTCCGAAAACCGGTTCCCGCTTTTGGGGATCGCGCGCTGGAGCATGATCTTATTCGAAAACCGGTACCCACCCCGGATCAAGTCCGGGGCATGCTTTTTCGGGATCATGCTCTAAGGCCTGTTGGGATTCAGGATTCTCAGCGGAGCTGAGTTGTGATTCAAGCTCTGGATGGACCGATTCGTTTTGACTGACGCCCAATGGGCGAAGATGGAGCCTCTTTGTCTCGGCAAGCCGGGCGATCCCGGCCGCAGCGGCAAGGATAACCGGCTGTTCCTGGAGGCCGTGTTGTGGATTGCCCGCACCGGCAGTCCCTGGCGCGACCTGCCGCCCTCGTTCGGCCACTGGAACAGCGTGTTCACGCGGTTCCGCGACTGGGTGAAGGCGGATGTCTGGAAGCGGCTGTTCGACGCCGTCTCCGACGATCCCGACATGGAATACGCCATGGTCGACGCCACCATCGTCAAGGTGCACCGCCACGGACAGGGCGCAAAAGGGGGACTCAGAGCCAGGCCATCGGTCGTTCGAAAGGCGGCATGACCACCAAAATCCTGGCGCTCACCGACGCGCTTGGCAATCTCGTCCGCTTCGTTCTCCTGCCCGGCCATCGCTTCGACACGGTCGGCGTGCCGCCGCTCATCGAGGGATTGGCCTTCGAGGCGCTGATCGCCGACAAAGCGTTCGACAGCAATGCCATCATTGCCGATCTCGACGCGCGCGGCGCCAAGGTCGTCGTCTCGCAGCATCCGCGCCGAGCAAAGCCTCTCGCCATCGACGAGGAGATGTACAAATGGCGGCACCTGATCGAAAACTTCTTCGGCAAGCTCAAGGAGTTCAAACGCATCGCGCTCCGCGCCGACAAAACCGATCAGAGCTTCGCCGCCATGATCCATCTCACCGCAGCCGTGATAAACTCGCGATGAATCCCAACAGACCCTAGAGCGGGATGATTTCTCTTCGAGTCATCATCCCGCTCTAAGTGTTTTTGTTTGCGCGTGATCTCTTCCGAAAACCGGTTCCTACTTTCGGGATCACGCGCCAATGCCCCTAACCCGAAGCTTCAAAGCCGCAGCGAGCGCGATCGCTCGGTTGCAAGGAGGGCCATGCCGCGCCTCGCTTTGGCGGCGTCAGAGCACCACCTGCTCGATCAGATGTTCGCTGGTTGCGAGGATTGCCCGATGCAGACCGGTACTCCTGGTTTCCGCGACGCGCTTTGCCGGCAGGAATCTTCTCATTTCGTCGAGAATCGCTTTTCCGCTACGAAGCTTCGCCAGTTCTTCGCACCGGTCTTTAGCCCTCGCCTCGACGTCCGCTACGCCGTAATCGGCAAATTTCCGCCTGACCATGTCCCGGTCGGTCTGAGCGTTCAGCTTGTTGATGAGATACCAGACATCCCAGGCGTCACGGTATTTCAGGACTTCCCCTGCCGTCAGCGCGACGGTTTTGTCGGCAAG
>DASTMP010000351.1:0-14445 GCA_035714085.1 Blastocatellia bacterium | reverse complement strand
GCTTCCAGCGCGCAGGCTTGGATAGTTGCCCATCGGGAAACCCGAAGCGCATTCAGCCCAAGCCCAACGACATCGAGAGCGCTTGATTCCGATCAACACGTCTCTTGCCGAGACTGCGCGCTGGAAGCGCGCGTACCCAGGTTTCAGCGATACCCGGCGGCCTGTAACTCGAAGAGCTGCGCGTAGCGTCCCTGGGCCGCAAGCAATTCCTCGTGCGAGCCCAATTCCGTGACGCGCCCGCCGGCGATCACCGCTATGCGGTCGGCGATACGCACAGTCGAGAATCGGTGCGAGATCACGATGCCGACACGCCCCTTCAGGTTTTCTTTCAGTTCGGCGAAGATCGCCGCCTCCGCCTCCGGGTCGAGCGAGGACGTCGGCTCGTCAAGAATCCAGATGTCGGCGTCGCGGTACATAAGTCGCGCCAGCGCGAGACGCTGCCACTCTCCTCCGGAGAGATCATGTCCGCCTTCGAATAGACGCCCCACTTTGGAGTCGAGCCCGTTCGGCATCTTCTTCACCAGCCATTCGCTGCGAGCGTCCTGCAAAGCTTCTATCACCCGCCCATCGTCAATCTTGACGTCAGGACGGCCCATCACGACATTTTCCCGGACTGTCAGCTCATAACTCGCATAATCCTGAAACAGCACGCCGATTCGGCTGCGCAGCGCTTCAGGATCCATCTCCCTGACATCCATGCCTCCGACGCGCACCACCCCTCCATCCGTATCGTAAAAACGAAGCAGCAACTTGACGAGCGTGCTCTTTCCCGCGCCGTTCTCGCCGACGAGCGCGATCAGTTCACCGCCGCGGATTCGCAAACTCAATCCCTCAAGAGCCGGCTCTGTTCCGCCGGGATAAGAGAACGTGACGCTATCGAACTCGATCCCATCGCTAAATGTGTTCGGCGTCGGGCGCGGGTCGATTGGCATGGGTACCAGCGGCTCGATGGCCAGAAACGAAAAGTAGTCGTCGAGAAAAGAGGTGTGCTGATCAACAGCGACGAACGTGCTCGAAACCTGGCCGAGTGTCCCCGCAACCGAAGTGAAGGCGCCGATCACCAGCACAACGCCTCCAGGATTTATGGCGCCTGAAATTCCCTTAACGGCTACAAAAGCATAGGCGAGCGCGAGGGCTGTGCCAGTCACAAGCCCGCTCAGCATCGAGATGCGCGTGCCCGCCCGGAACATCTGCTCCCTCTGTTTGAAAAGCCCCTCCGACAGGTCGCGATGCCTTCCGAGCAGGTAATCGGCCAGCACGTAAGCCCTGATTTCCTTTGTAGTGCGGGGCTGAGCCAGCAGGTCGCCCATATACTGTCGTTCTCGCTCCTCTGGAGTCTCCTTATAGAAAAACTCGTAAAGACGCGCAGTCATGCGACGTTCGAGAACAAGCGAAAGCGCCGCCGCCGCCAGCGCTAGAATGACCAGCAGGTAATGAAGGCTCGCCAGGAGCGTCGCCATCAGCGCTATCGTCACAATGTTGCCCGACAGTCCCAGGATCGACCACGTGAGGTCTCCGGGCCTCCATGAGACATCACGCTTGGCGCGCGCGAGACGGTCGTGCCAGTCGGAGTTGTCGAAGTGACCGATGTCGACCTTCGAAGCCTGGGCCAGCAAACGCCGCTCCGCTTCCAACTCCACGCGACGGACGAAAAGATTTCTGCCATAGCCCATGTATGCGCCGACCGCCCGCTGCGCCCCGGCGGCGATCCACAAGCCAATCACAATGGGGAGCAGGTCCCAGACGCCGAGTGACTGCGCGCGGGCTTGGGCGATGCGGTTGACGAGGTTGGCCCCAAGTAAAACGGCGATGGGAGGCATCGTCGCGCTCACCATCCCCAGCGCCGAATAGCGGATCAGCGAACGCGGCGAGGCCGCCCAGGCAAGGGACATCCCTTGCATCAGGTTCTTCCTCACCCTGCGGGCGCGCCCCTTGTTCGTGGGGACCCCAGCCTCAGGCTTTACAATTGTCTTACTGTCCATCTGAATGCGCCTCCGGATCGGTGTCGCAAACTACTCCAGATAGAAAAACGCCAATTCTTGCGCCTCGATGTTGCTCCTCTTCGTGAGGCGGACAGGCGTCGACGCCTTCCCGATGAGCCCCTGGTCGGCCAGGTACTCGCACGCCGTGGTGACGCCCTCGATGTCGAAGTTGCGTTTGAAATAGTCTTCGATCTCGCTGCACGAGCGCGCTTCGCCGACCTCGCGCAAGTGGGCGATGACGGGCGCGAACAGCGTCGCCGCCCGCTCCGCCATGTAACGGTCAATCACGTCGAGCGCCGTTTCCACGCTCTTCCGCGTCTTTTTGGCGTTGAGAAGGTCGGCGTAAATCGTCTTGAAGAGCGCCGGGTTCAGTTTCATCGCCTGTGGGATCACCTCGCGGTCGGCCAGCAGTCGCGCGCCGACAATCTCGATCCGCGCCAGCGGCGTCGCGGCGTAGAGAATCCACAGCGCTGTGTAATCGAGGTCGCCGCGAGTGACGAAAAATTTGTGGGCCTTGTAGATCGGCGGCACCGCGCTCGTCGCTGCTCGCAAGAGTTGAATCTCGGTGTCACGATCGCCGATCTCGCCGAGCCTGGCGCAGAGATCGGCGATCGTCTGATCATGCGTGTAAAGCAGCTTCCCTTTGGACAGGAACGAGTGCATGAATGAGTTGTGGATCGAACCTTCGACCGTTTTGCGGAATTCCGCGCGCGGCATGAGATATGCGTGAACGTTCACGCCGTCAGCGTAAAGCGACAGGCCGGAGCGCGGCGCCTTCTTGTCGTCAATCGTCACCAGCACTAGGTCGATGTCGGACTTCGCCCATACGGCGTCGTGCGACAGGCTGCCGCAGAGAATGGCCGCGAGAATCGAAGTGTCCTCTTTCACCTGCTCT
The DNA here is from genome assembly GCA_035714085.1 of Blastocatellia bacterium. Classification (GTDB taxonomy): domain Bacteria; phylum Acidobacteriota; class Blastocatellia; order RBC074; family RBC074; genus JAJVID01. The sequence continues at coordinate 11,568 of DASTMP010000351.1, read as the reverse complement.
ACGAGCGCGTCTAGCGCTTCAGTGAATTTTTGCTGGATTGATTCCTTCTGCATACACGGTCATCGAAGAGATCTTAGCCAACTTGCTGCCCGCCCTGTCGCCCCCAGAACTCAGCTATTTCGGCGGATGCTGTGTCCATAGTGTTTCCCTATAGGTCAATTCTGAAGCCACGCTCTTAATGCCGTTCATCAGACTTATTTGTCTTGAGCGCGTGCTTGACGGATCCGCTGATGAGTTTCTTGAGCGTCGGCAGATGAACGTCCGAGAGCCGCTTGATGTAAATACACGCCTTACTGCACGAATGCTTACCGAGCTGAGACATCAATTCGTCATAGCCCTCAAAGCCTGACGAGATATAGAGCGTGATGTTCTGTTTACGCGGTGAAAACGCGGCCAGCATCCAATCAATTTCGCGACCGCTGGCGTATTTGTACCGACGGTTACCGAAACCTACAATGCTGGAACCCCACATTTGCGGCTTCGCCTTTGTGGCTTTCCGCATGATATCGACAATCGTCCAGCAGTCTTGGCGGACTTGTTCATCTTTGATCGAATTGAGAAAGTCATCAACGGAAGCGTCATTGCGTTTTGTCTTGAGATCAGCCATAGCGTCCTCCAATTGGCCAGAAGTAAAGCATAATCAATAATGAGTTGGCTAAAGGATATGTTACACATCCAGTCGATCCTCATATGGCGCAACCTCGCCATGCTCGATATACCGCTTGAGCAATCTGAGGTACATCGCCCAGCAGTAGCACGAGACGTGGTAATGTTCGTTCGCCTCGGGCCAACCCGAATGGTGAAACCGCACATGAGTCACACCGTCTTTTTCGTCTAAAAGAAAGCCCACACGCGTTTCCAGCCAATCTTCCTGCGCGCCGGTAATCCTGAATTCGAATTCGATGCCCGGAACACATCGGGACACTACCGCGCGCCAATCGTACTCGGGGCCGAACCAGAGTTCGTATTCCGCTCCTTCGACAGGTTTTCCCGCCGAGCGCTTGGTCCACCAAACGTCGAGGCCCGCCGGCGTTGAGATAGCTTGAAACACCTTTTGATGCGACGCTTTGATGGGAAAGTAGTGGATTATGTCTGCCATATGAACCTCCAATCTCAAGTTTGTCGTTCGCCAAGGCAATAACAAAGCCCATCCGGCGCCACGACGAAAAAGACTTTCCAAGCGGTGTCCCCATGTTGGTCAATGCGGAAGCCGGCCTCTTCTTTTTCCAGGCCATTTGCCTTTAATTCCGCGAAGGCGATTTCGACGTTATCTACCTCGAAGAAACATCCTTCTTGTGTCGGATCGCCTCCGTTTTCGGCCAGGCCGATTTGGATGTCGTCTCGCGCGAGAATAACCGACTTGTGGGGCGCGTCTTGTCTTGACACGACGCGAAACCCGAACAGTTTTTCATAGTACGGAATCGCCTTATCGACGTCTTGAACCGGGAGGTTCATAGCGTCGTCGGCGTAGGGCGCTGCAGTCATAAATAATGCTTTCATCGTTACCTCCTGTAGGCGATAAGGACGTTCACTTCACATGGCGCCAACTCCCGGCCCACTCCTTGAGGACGCGAGCCATCTCGACGAACACATCCTCCTCGCTCTTGCGAGAGCGTTTGAGGATGCGGAAGCCATGATCGGCGGTGTCCAGTATATGTAATGTCGCGCGTTTGCCGAGTTTTTTACATACGGGTCGCAGAAGGTCAAGTTTCGCCATCTCATCGCGCGCGCCGCTGAGAAAGAGCATCGGGACCGTGACTGCGCTGAGGTGGTCAGCGCGCTTCGTGTCCGGCTTGCCCGGCTGATGCAGTGGGAATGAGAAAAAGACCAGACCGTCCACATTCTCGATCGGCGCCTCCGAAGCCGCCGTGGAAGTCATGCGCCCGCCGAAGGAGTGGCCGCCGGCCAGTAGGGGAAGGTCAGGGCAGGCTTTGTGCGCCGCCGCGACCGCTGAGAGAACGGTCGTTGTGCAGACTTCCTGGGAGTCGCGGCCCACGCCATGCTCCATGTAAGGAAAGTTGTAGCGAAAGGTTGCGATCCCCGCGTCGGCCATCCGCTCCGCAATGGTTTGGAGTGTGGCATGTCGCATGTCCGTGCTGGCGCCATGACCGAGGACGAGTAGGCAGTCAGCGTCGGCGGGCAGGGTCAGCAAGGCGGAAACATTTCCCTTCTCAGGCGTGGCGATGAACTTCATCTCTTTTACTTTGTGAGTCATCTCGTTGTCCTCCTGGTATTGCTGATTGGCAAGACTTGGCGCCAGCTCGCGCCTCTAGCAAGCCGTCTCATTTATAACACAGTCGTTCAACCCATCAAACGATAAAATTCAGAACGGCATGTGAGGAAAAAAGGCGTCGCGAATCAAACCAATGATTCGCGACGCCTTTCGAATATATGTGGTTCGTGAAGCGTGGGCGATGCGCCGCGCTTCAAATGGGGTTGGTCGATTCAAGAGTTTCGTGATTTGGCTCCTTTGCGCCTGAGCGTTTCATCTTCAGGCCTCATTTCTCTGAATCGAGATGCCAGCCGGCGTTGACCAATTCATTTCCACGGCGGACAAAGATTTCCGTACCGCGACCACTTTGCGTCGTGCGTTTCCCATTCGCTTCGATTTCACAAAGGTAAGTCGTGTAAACGATGATGGCGCCGCCGTATATCTGCATCTCGGTTTTCGGAAATTCCAGTCTCAGCAATTTCCTACCACTGTCGGCGAAGCGTTGGGCGCCGGCAAGGATCGCCGTCCGGTTAGACCACTCGCTCGAACCGCTATCAATGGCAATCGCTTCGTCCGGAATCAGCCTTTCCAATGCGGCCCGATCATTGGCGAAATAGGCCTTCCAAACGGCTTCTCGCGCGGTCAATACCTGTTCACGAATCTGCGGCGTCACGGTCAGTGGTTTCGACATCTGCTCCTGACGCCAGTCCGGATCAATCACCGTGTGAGACGCGACCTGAATCCAACTCCCTTTCCGTTTGGCGTAGACGTCCATTATGCGGAATCGCCGCATCGTGACGGTAGCGCCGCCGATGTTTCTTTCGAAGTCGCCGAAAAAGGAGGCCACCGCCAGCTCGGGGCTATAAAAATGCACGTCGAAGTTACTGACCCGATAGCCGACGCCCGCAGGATAATAGGGAGTCGTTTTGGGCGCATTGGCCGGTCTCGGCCATTCGATACCGTTGGCTCTCATATATTCGTCGATGCCTTTAATCGGCGTGCGAGAGCCTTCCAAAAATCCCCGCCAATCATCCGAATGCGTCGCATGAATCTTTTCAATGTCGCCGTCGATGAACGCCTGGAAGATGCTCTCGATGTGCGCGCGGATGGCCGCCGCATCAGCCGCACGGTCTTCCTGGGTTTCTACGGTCGCAGTTTTTGCGACGGAGTCGGCAATAGGCCCGGCCCCTGCGAATAAGGCGGCGCCAAGAATTAACGGCAAGAACGAAGAAATTGAAGTTCGCGGAATCATCGTCATATCCTCCGAATGTCAGATAAGCGCCGTGGCGGAAGAAATGAAGTGTGGCGCAAGCTGATTACTCGCGCCTTGTGACAAGGCTAAGGGCGCGAGTAAACAACTCGCGCCACATCTGCGCCTCGCAACACTTTCACCCAGGCGATTATTGTTACCGCACTCTAAGCTGTGGGAAATTACGCGACAACTATGAATACGTGAGCGGCGTATTTGCTGACGCGAACGGTCATCAATCGTATGGGCGCGCTTGCTACCCTTGCCTCCAAGCTCCTCCTGCAATACTTTGACCGGGTGCGAATCTATCAACGTCTTCGACCCCAACTTTTTAAACCCTGGATGCTCGTTTCGGCCGCATGGGTTTTGCCCGCCGGCTTCGCCGCCATCAATCGGATCGCCCAGACGCATATCAGCGGGTGGGACCCGGTGACCGTGCGCGATCTGCTGTTTGAGAGCGGCGATTGGTTTCTCTACGCCTTTCTCACTCCGGCGGTCTTCGCCATCTCGCAACGCCTGCCGCTGGTAAGGCCTCATCTTACGCGGCGCGCTGTGTCGCATCTCGTGATCTCTTTGCTGTTCTGCGTCGCCTGGGCGACGTGCGGCAAGTTGCTGAAATGGGCGTTGATGTTGTTGCTCGACCTGAACGCTCTGCGCGCGGCGATGCAGGACGCTCAGTTTTACCGGAAGGCCGGCTTGGACTGGCTGAGCTGGATATTCATCACGTTGCCGTTCGGCGTCGCCGTCTACCTCTGCGTCGTCGGCGTTGAGCATGCCGTTCGTTACTTCATCGAAGCTCGCGAGCGCGACGTCCAGGTGGCCCGTCTTTCCGAGCAACTCTCAAGCGCGCGTTTTGCCGCCCTGCAGGCGCAATTAAACCCGCACTTCCTCTTCAACACACTCAACACGATCGCCGTGTTCGTGCGTGACAACGACCGTCAGGCCGCCGTGCGCATCATCGAACAGTTGAGCGAAATGTTGAGGACGACGCTGAGCAGCCATCGCCTGAATGAAGTCCCCCTAGGAGAGGAGATTGAACTCGTCCGGCAGTACGTCGCCATAGAGGAGGCGCGATTCTCGGATCGGTTGCGCCCCGAATTCGACATAGACGACTCGCTCTTGTCCGCCGCGACGCCAAGCTTCGCGCTGCAGCATTTAGTGGAGAACGCGATCCGTCACGGCATTGCGAAGCGCCCCGATGCGGGACGACTGGTCATCGCCGCGCGTCGCGACGGCGATACGCTCGAACTTACAGTTGCGGATGACGGGGTGGGCGTTGACGCGGAACTTGTCATACCTCAAGGCCATGGCGTCGAAAACACGCGAGAGCGGTTGCGCGCTTTGTACGGCGGGCGCGCCACGCTCGATATAGCCAGACGCGAGGAAGGCGGTACAATCGCTACGCTGAGAACGCCGTATCGCGAGGTGGTTCCGGAGTCGAGCCCCGGAGTAGAACAATGAAGCAAGCTGAGTGGAAAGTCTTGATCGTCGATGACGAACCCGCCGCGCGCCGTGGCGTGCGACAACTGTTGGCGGCGTTTCCGGAGTTCGCCGTCGCGGGAGAATGTCGCAACGGCGCGGAGGCGCTAGCGGCGCTTGACGCGTCGGCGCCTGACGTGGTCTTCCTCGACATTCAGATGCCGGGCATAGACGGCTTTGAAGTGATCCGCCGCCGAACCGTGGAGCGGATGCCGGAGGTGGTGTTTCTTACGGCCTACGATCAGTTCGCCCTTCGCGCATTCGAAGCCGAAGCGCTCGACTACTTGGTAAAGCCCGTCAGCGAGGCGCGATTCGCCGCCACGATGAAGCGGCTGATGAAACGGCTGCGTTCGTCGGCGACGGCGACGCGCGACGAGAACATCGTGGTCACGACGTCTAGAGGCGCTAGGGCGCTCAACGTAAGCGAGATTGACTGGATCGAAGCGGCCGGCAATTACTCGCAATTATGGGTCGGTTCGCGCGGTTACTTCCTGCGCGAATCGATTCAATCGTTGGAAGAGCGCGTGCGCAAACACGGTTTCATTCGCGCCCATCGGCGCGCCCTGGTTCGGCTCGACGGCGTGCGAGAGTTGACCCGAGACAGCGCAGGCGCGCTGGTCGCGGCGCTCGGCTGCGGCGCGCGCATCCCGGTCTCCCGACGCCGCAGCGCGGCGTTCGCGGCGGCGATGCGACAGCTCGGCAAGGAAGGATGACCGCTGAAATTCAGACCCGAGCGTTCATCATATGCGCCAAGCTTCCTACCCTAAGCCCATCCGTCCGGTCCTTGAAGTATTTTGCGTTGATCTCCACCGGTCCGATGTCTTCAGCGTGTCCGAAGCCCATGGCCCGCAGATCCTTCATCAGTTCCGCAGAGTCGAAGAATGTTCGCCATGGCTCCCCGGCCGAAGCGACCCGGTTTGCTAACGCGTCGAAGACCAATCGCTGGGCGGGGTCAAGCAACGACGGCGATATCGCGTAATCAAAGACGACTCCGCTTCCGATCGGCGCTGAAGCGATGAAGCGCAACGTCGTCATCATCCCCTCGATCGTCAGATACGGCGTCACACCCAGCCATGAAAAGAAGGCGCTGAGGTTCGGATCGTAGCCCGCGCCTCGCAACCCATCCGCGAGCGTCTGCCCTTCGAAGTCAACTGGCGCGAACCTAAGATCAACCGGGAGTGGAACGCCCACCTCCTCCAGGCGCGCTCGCTTCCAGGCTTGCGTTGCAGGATGGTCGACTTCGAACACGCGCAGCGCGAGTTCGGGATACGGATTCCGGTAAGCGAACGTGTCAAGCCCTGCGCCCAAAATGACGTATTGGCGAACGCCACGTCCGACCGCGAGGGCGAGTTCATCTTCGGCGTATCGGCTTCGCGCGGCCATAAAAGACCGAAGATACGGCGACAGCCGCGTGGCCTCAAATTGATCTGGATCGGTTTGTAACGCTAAGGCGCACTCCTGGCCGATGATGCGTAGCGCAAGAGGGTCATCGAAAACCTTCGGTTTATCCATAAGCTGATGCGCGGCGCGTTCTATGGCAACACGCTGCGCCGTCTCGCTCGGTCGGCCCTCTTTCATAACAGCCCTCCTTCATAAACGTCGTCCGAAGCGCTACCGCGAGCCCGCCTCATGCAGGTCCGCTTCGATGTCGGCGTAACCTTTCTTCCGCGCCCAGGCCAGCGGCGTCGCCCACAAGGCGCCCGATTTATTCACATCGGCGCCACGCTCAAGTAGGAAGGCGACCATTTCCCGCCGCCCCCAACGAGCGGCATACCCCAGGGGCGTTGATCGATATTCTTCGTCCACGGCATCGATGTCGGCGCCGTGATCGAGAAGCAGGCGGGCTTTTTGAAGATCGCCGATAAACGCCATGTCGTGCAGCAGCGTGAAGCGCCGCCAGTTCATATGATTGGGATTCATGCCGTTTTCCAACAGGAAGGCGGCGGTCTCGTAATGCTTGAAGTAGTAGCGCGCGCCCCATTTGGAGAGGTCGGGGACGCGCGCGCCGTAACGCATGAGCAGTTCGATCCTCTGGCGGTCCCCATCCTTGGCCGGCATAGCGAGGATGCCTTCTCCCCAGAACGCAGTCTCGTCCAGCGCAAGCTCCGGGCGCTCTCGCAACATTGCCTCGACTTCGGCATGATTGTTCTTGTCCACCAGTTCCTGGAACCGGCGCTGAGTTTCGTCCTTGCCGTAGTTTATCTTTCCGGTGTCCCCCCACGCGCGGCCGCTTGTGGGATCGTCGAGGCTCTTCTTCAGGAATTGCGCGATCTCATCGTAGCCGCGATCCTCCGCCACCGTGACGAGTGAGTCCAAGAAGGGATGAGTCTTATATGTGGGATCGAGCGCGCCGCGCTGTACCAAATAGAGTACAAGGTCGAGATGGCCTTCGCGGACTGCGAGGTGCAGTGGCGACGTGTAGTCGTATTGGCAGGCGATCAGCGCCGGGCAGCGCTGGACCAGTTGCTTCATGGTATCCAAGTCGCCGTCATGGCTTGCGGTGAGCATGTTCCAGACATCTGTAGTAGTAGAGACGACTCCATCGTGAAGCTCCATAGGGCGAGTCTCTTTCATTTCAAAAGGTCGGATCATGTGACGCTCCTCCTTGTTGATCAAGCGGTGATTGCGCGCGCGGTTCATCGATGTATTTTGCCAACTCTTCCCAACTCTTGAAGCCTTGCGAGCGGGCGACCAGGAGTCGCGCGTCAGCCAGATCGAGCGTCGAGCTTTCATCCCCGGCGCCTGACCGCCGGCCTAAACGCTCCTGCACGCCGCGGCGCAGGCGCGCGACCTTTACCTCTCGCGGAGGTTGGTCCCAGGTCAACGGGCGCTGGAGTTGGAAGTGTTCTATCACGAGTTGCATTGCCGCGTCATCGCCCGACTGGTAAGCCTCGACAAGCGCGCGCGCCACCGCATCGTATTCCTCCAGGCTGTGAGCGGGCAACGCGCCAGTCTGCTCGTATGCCGTCAGCAATTGCGCAATTGCTTGATGCCCGCGCCGGGTCGCCCAGGCCAGCGGCGTGGCCCACGCCAAATCCGGAAGATCGTCGGGCAGGCTCGGCTGAGCGCCGCGGCGCAACATGAACTCGACCATCCGGGTCTGGCCGAGCCTGGCCGCCCACGCCAGCGGGGTAGAACAGAACTCCTCGTCCCGCGCGTTCAGATCAGCGCCGCGCTCAATGAAAATGGCGGCGCCTTCCAGATCGCCAGATTCAGCGAAGTGGTGCAGCGGCGTGATGCGCAACCAGTTGGGGCGGTTCGGATCCATGCCATGTTCGAACAGAAGCATGGCCATTTCCCTGGGCCTGGAGACCGTGACACGTTTGGCCAGTTCCGGCCGGTAACGCAGCATCAGTCGGACGAATTCCTCGTGGCCGTTGCCAGCGGCGTTCTTCAGGGCTTCGGGATTATCGGCCAGCGCCGGGTTGGTCGCGAACATGGCCGCCGCTGTTTGGACGTCGCCGTAATGCGCGAGGACTGGCGCGGAGCGAGCTGGCAAGCGCGCCGCCACGTCCTCATAGGCGAAAGCGCGCCCCTTTGTGACCGGAATGTTCCAAACGGCGCCATATGACGCGAGTAGATCGATCATCCGCAAGTCGCCGTTCATGATGGCTATAAACACAGCGTCGCCGGAACTCTCGACCTCCGGATTCGGGTAAGCGCCATGCTCCAGCAGGAGCTTCGCAATCTCATAGTGTCCGTTGTACACCGCCGAATAGAGCGCGGCGCCGTGCGGAGCAATGCCTTCTTCGGGGAGATTCGGATTGGCGCCGCGATCGAGGAGCAGCTTGACAATCTCGATGTGTCCCCCGGCGGCGGCGTTTTTGATGGGCGCTCCGCAACCCAGGTAATACGAGCCGTAGTCCGAGACGAGATTAGATAGCCGTGGATCTTTGTCGAGCAGCTCTCGAACACGCTCCAGATCTCCCTTGACTGCGGCCATCCCGATGTCCACGTATACGCCGCGCGCGACGAGATGCCGGTACACGTCATCAGGCTTGGTCACGACGTCCTCGGGCACATCGCGCCAGCCGCGAAAATGGTAATCGCCGTTCGTGAGGTGAATCGGACGCGCGCCATCCTGGCGTTGCGCGTTGATGTCCGCGCCGCGCGCCAGCAACTCGTCGATGATCTCAATCTGTCGCGTCATCACAGCCCAATGAATCGGCTGGTTGGATCGCCCATCTCCGGCGCGCAGGAGCTCGGGCGATTCGTCGAGGAGTTGTCGAACCTTCTCCGGGTCGCGTTCGCGAATCGCCGCCGCGACCGCTTCTCCCTTCGAAGAGGCGCCGTGCAGGCTGGCAATCTTGCTCTCCAGCAACCTCTCCATCTCGACATACTCGCGGTCGCGGGCGATTTGGAGGACGTCCCCCAGAGCAAGCGGATCTGCGCCGTGATCAAGGAGGAACGCCGCGATTTCAACATGGTTCTCCCGCACTGCGAATGACAACGGCGTACGATATTCATAATGGGAACGAACGAGTGACGGATCTTTATCGAGGAGCCTTTTGACGGCCTCCAGGTCTCCCGTGATGCAAGCGCAGAACATCTCCCAGACATCGGCGCCGATCCCGGGCGACCACATCCACGGATTCTTTTGCTTCAGCGCCTCGGGCCGGATCAGGCGCCGAACCTTCTCGGCGAACTTCGGATCGCTTGACGGGCGCGCCGCGTTCAGGTTTTCCTCGATGTGTCCCATATATTTCCTCAATCGTTTGCGCGCCGAATAGAGCCTTGTCTTGACCGCATTCGTTGTGACGTTCAGGAATTCAGCAATCACGGCCTGCGAATGCTCGCCCATGTAATAAAGCAACAAGACCGCGCGCTCCGCTTCGGACAGGGCCGCAATCGCCCTCCAGACAGAGGCCTTGGTTTCCTGCAGTTCCAAGGTCTCTTCCGGCGAAGGTTCGAGGGAAGCTACTTCAAGTGCGGCCTCAAACGGGGCGGCCGGATGGCGCTTGCGTCGCGTCATCCGGTCGCAGTGTTTGAAGATGATGGTTCGAAACCACGCGCCGAAAGCCGCTGGCTCGCGCAAGGACGCCAATTCCCGATACGCCTCAACAAAAGCTTCCTGCGCGGCGTCCTCGGCAAGATGATAATCCCTCATGATGGCAGTGGCATAAGCCACCGCGATGTCCTGATACGCGCGGACCAATTCCGCGAAGGCGAGATCGTCGCCAGCTTGGGCCGCGCGCACTAATGAGGTGATCCTCTCCTTATCCGGCAAAAATCCTCCATGAATGAAGACCCAGGTCGGAGGAAAATGGTGTGAAGTATTATGCCTGCGCCATCTGTATCAGATTGCCGCAAGTATCCTCAAACACCGCGACCATTACCGGCCCCATTTTGGTCGGCGCCGTCTTGAAGATCACGCCCAGCTTCTTCATTCTTTCGTACTCTTCCTGAATATCTTCGACGGCAAATGAAGTTAAAGGTATTCCCGCCTCATATAGCGTTTTCTGGTAATTCCTGGCCGGTGGAAATCCCATGGGCTCCAGCAACAATTCCACATCGCCCGGCCCATCAGGCGAGATGACCGTCAGCCACCTGGCTTCCCCCATTGGTATGTCGTTCTTTTTAACGAAGCCCAGAACTTCAGTGTAGAACTTAAGAGCCTTGTCCTGGTCGTCTACCATGACGCTGGTCAGTTTTATCTTCATCTGCGGACCTCGAAAGATAAAGTTTGTCGTTTCAGAATCAAATCCTTACACGTGTTGATCGAAGAGGATAGGATTTCCATCCGGGTCAATGACAAGGAAGCTGGCCGGCCCCGTTGCGCTCTCGTCCGCCTCCTGTTGCAATTGCACTCCCTGGGCCTTCAAATGGCGCTGCAGATCGCGGACGTCGGTGAACGTGGCCAGTTTCTGGGCGTTGCTGTCCCAGCCCGGGTTGAAGGTGAGGATGTTCTTCTCAAACATTCCCTGAAAAAGCCCAATTACGTGATCGCCGTTCTTCATGATCAGCCAGTTCTGCGACGCATCCCCGGCGAATGCTTTAAACCCGAACTTCTCGTAAAAGGCCCTCGATGTCCCGAGATCCTTGACGGCCAGACTGATTGAAAACGCTCCAAGTTCCATACTTTGCTCCTTTCTATGCTTTAGCTATAGACGTCCATATTCACGCCGGAAGAAACTCTTTTTTCCTCAAAACCGCCGCGCTGATCAAGGTGATGATTATTCCTACTGGCAGAATTTCCATAAGAGTCATGCCGAAACGAATCGCCGGGTTGCTGTAGATTCTCTTAAAATCGCCCATTTTCTTGACTTCCTGATCGATTTCAGCGGCTGAAACGCCTTTCTCCTTCAACTTATCGATCTGACATTTGGCGTAATAATCAATATAGGCTAGGGAACTTGCGGGGCTGACCTGATTGTAGGTCTCCCAGGTAATCGCATACATGAGCGATGCGATCAGCGTGATGAGCATGCCCACTTGAAATCCTTTCCAAAACCTGATCGCGCCTTTCTGATAATTGTCGCGGTACGATTTTCCTACGCGTGAGCTTCATGCCCGCCCAAACGCCAACCGCGGTGAAGAGGAAAGCAACCACGCCAAGATAAACCTCGAGCGAAAGATCGCGGACGAAGAAGCGGTATTCGATGAACTTCAAAATTCCGGTCAACGCCGC
>DASTMP010000350.1:0-7158 GCA_035714085.1 Blastocatellia bacterium | reverse complement strand
GCTTCCAGCGCGCAGTCTCGGCAAGAGACGTGTTGATCGGAATCAAGCGCTCTCGATGTCGTTGGGCTTGGGCTGAATGCGCTTCGGGTTTCCCGATGGGCAACTATCCAAGCCTGCGCGCTGGAAGCGCGCGTACCCAGGCTATTCCAATTTTACGAGGGAATACGGGATGGCTTCTAATTCTACATTGAAGCGGCGAAGTAAGAAGACGGAGACCTCCGCCTCCAAGCCTTCTCAGAGAGAGGCCGGGCAAGGATCGAACGGGAGGGCTGCCGCGCGCACGACGATCGCGGTGCAGGGCGCGCGCGTCCATAACCTCAAGAACGTCTCGTTGGAGATTCCGCGCGACAGCCTGATCGTCGTCACCGGGCTTTCCGGCTCGGGCAAATCGAGCCTGGCATTCGACACGATCTATGCCGAGGGGCAACGGCGCTATATGGAGTCGCTGTCGAGTTACGCCAAGCGCTTCGTCGCTCAAGTGGCGAAGCCCGACGTGGATTTTGTATTCGGCCTCTCTCCGGTGATCTCAATCGAGCAAAAGACGACCGTCAACAACCCGCGCTCGACCGTCGGTACGATGACCGACATCGCCAGTTACCTGAACCTGTTGTTTGCGACCATAGCAGAAGCCCATTGCCCCAGGACCGGCGAGCCGGCGCCGAGCAGAACGTCGAACCAGATTCTCGAAGCGATTCTGTCGTTGCCGGAAGGCGCGGAGATCGAGCTGCGCGCGCCGGTCTTCAAGGTCTACGGCGAGGAGTTGGACTTCGTTTTCACCGAGTTGAGGAAGAAGGGCTGCCGGCGGCTGATCATTGACGGCAAGCCGGTGGACATTTCCGAACAGATCGAACTCGACGAATCGAAGGTCCGGGACATGGACGCGTTGGTGGATCGGTTCGTGGTCAGCCGTAAACACGAGAAGGCGATCAAGGCCGGGATCGCCGCGACGCTGCTGGTGGGCGACGGGCTGATGCAGATCCACGTCGTGAAAGGCGCGCCCAAGGCGGAGGCGGAGCGGTTTTACCGGGCATCGCTTAGCGCGACGCATCACTTCGTTTACGGAGACATCGCGCCCGATTACTTTGTCTTCAACTTTCCGGAAAGCGCCTGCCGGACCTGCGGCGGACTTGGCGTGGACAAGCTCACGCATCCGGAGTTGCTTATTCCCGACCCGCGGCGGAGCATCATCGGTGGCTGCTTCGTGCGCGAGGCCTTCAAATACAACCCCGATACCTGGGACGGTCGAATAATGTACAGCCTTGCGAAGGCTCTGCGCTTTTCGCTCGAAACGCCCTGGGAGAATCTGCCAGAGAAGGCGCGCAACGCGATCCTTTTCGGCATTGAGAAGAAAATCCCGACTTTGCAGCCACCCGAAGCGAAAGTGAACCGCGACGATTGGGATGGGAAAGAAGTAGGTTTCAATGGCATCGCGCGGCGCATCGAACGATATTACCGCCGATACCGCCAGCGCGGCGAAGCGAATTCCGGGATCGAGGCATGGCTGGACAAGGTGATGGTCGAGCTTACCTGCCCCGATTGCAAAGGCGCGCGGCTGCGCGCGACACGGCTGCTGTTCACCATTGCGGGCAAGAACATCTACGAGATCGGCCAGATGAATTTCGACGAGCTGCATGCCTTCCTCGGCTCGGTCAAATCCTCTGGACTGGCTGGGGGACCTGCCGGGCGCGGCGATGCGGGCCGGCAGGTGCTCAACGAGATTCGTGGGCGGTTGGAGCTGCTGCTGGGCATCGGGCTTGATTATCTGAACTTCAACCGTCGTTCGGGCACGCTTTCGGGCGGCGAGTCGCAGCGGATCCGCCTGTCAACGCAGATCGGGTCGGGATTGATGGGGATGCTCTACGTGCTCGACGAGCCGAGCATCGGACTGCACCCGAAGGACAACGTGAAGATGATCGCGACGCTCGAACGGCTGCGTGATATCGGCAACACGGTGATCGTCGTCGAACACGATGAAGACACGATCCGCGCGGCCGACCACGTCGTGGAGATGGGACCCGGCCCGGGCGTACACGGCGGCAATGTGGTCGCGCAGGGCGGGCTCGACGAAGTGCTTGCGTGTGACGCGTCGCCGACCGGTCAATTCCTTTCGGGCAGGCGTTCGATTGCGGCGCCGGAGCGACGGCGCAAGGGCAGCGGCAAGGCGCTCGTGGTGCGCGGCGCGCGCGAAAACAACCTCAAGGCGATTGACGTGAAGTTCCCGCTCGGCATGCTCGTCGCGGTCACCGGCGCCTCGGGATCGGGAAAGAGCACGCTGGTCAATGAGATTCTCTACAAGGCGTTATGGAAAAGGCTGGAGGACACTCGCGCGCTGCCGGGCGAGCACGACAGCGTCGACGGCCTGGAGCATGCGCATAAAGTCGTCAACATAGACCAGTCGCCGATTGGGCGGAACAGCCGTTCGAATCCCGCGACTTACATCGGCTTTTACGACAACATCCGCGACCTGTTCACGCGCTCGCCGGTTGCGGTGGAACGCGGCTACAAGGCGGGGCGGTTCAGCTTCAACGTCAAGGGCGGACGGTGCGAAGAGTGCCAGGGCGAAGGCGTGATCACCACGCAGCTCTATTTTATGCCGGATGTTGAGGTGATCTGCGGCGCTTGCAAAGGCGCGCGGTTTAACAGCGAGACGCTCGAAGTCATGCTGCGCGGCAAGACTATTGACGACATTCTGAACATGCCGGTCGAGGAAGGCGTGACATTCTTCGCCGCAGAGCCGGCGATCGGCAGGAAGATACAAGTGCTCGACGACCTTGGGCTGGGATACCTAACGCTAGGCCAATCGGCGACGACGCTGTCGGGCGGCGAGGCGCAGCGCATCAAGATCGCGACCGAATTGAGTAAGCTCCAGCGGGCGAAGCATACGGTCTATATCCTCGATGAACCGACTACGGGGCTGCACCTCGCGGACATCGAGCGGCTGCTGGAGTCTTTGAATCGCCTGGTGGACGCCGGGCATACGGTGATCGTGATCGAGCACCACTTGGACGTGATCAAGACCGCCGATCACGTAATCGACCTGGGGCCTGAAGGCGGGCACGCGGGCGGCGAAGTGGTGGCGACGGGCGCGCCGGAAGAGATCGCAGCTTGCAAGCGGTCACACACGGGGCGGTTCCTTAAGGAGCGATTGCGGAAGTGACCATGTTCGACTCACTACTTGCTTGGCCCGTTGAAAGCCAGACCTATTTATTCAGGCGCCCGGAAAAATCGAGATAAAGCTTATGTGTAGAAACATCAAGACGCTCTTCAACTTCGAACCACCTGTGACGGACGAAGAGATACGCGCGGCCTCGCTACAATTCGTGAGAAAAGTGAGCGGCTTCAACAAACCATCGAAAGCCAACGAAGTCGCATTCCTGGCGGCCGTTGATGAGATCGCAGCAGTCTCCAGAAAACTGCTGAACGCGCTTGAGACGAACGCGCCTCCGAGAAACCGTGAAGAAGAGGCTGCCAAAGCGCGAGCGCGTTCCGCTCAGAGGTTTTCTACGTGAATGGCGCCTCCGGATATTTTTATGTCGGGCAGCCATGGAATTCGCGCAATTCTGGGAGGAATAATGATGATACGGATCAGCGCCGCGAGCGGTAGCGAGCGAGCCTCACATTGAGGCGCCGCTCGCTACCGCTCGCGGTACTGATCCAGCTGGTCTTCACCTGCATGCAATTGCAAACCGATCGATATGAGATACAGATCTGGAGAAGTCGAATGAACACAAAATTGCTTCCGCTGATTTTTGCGCTGACCATGGGGCTGTTGTTTACAACCGCCGGAGGCGCTGGCGCCCAGCTTTTGCAGCCTGGTTACGTGGATGAATTTGTCGGAAAGCCGCGCGTCGTGGTGTTGAGCGATATAGGCAACGAACCTGACGACCAGATGTCTTTCGTCCGCCTGCTGCTGTATTCCAACGAACTAGACCTGGAGGGTTTGATCGCCACCACTTCTACGTGGCAGAAAAACAAAGTTCAACCCGATACCATGCGCAAGCTGATTGCGGCATATGGAGAGGCGCGATCAAACTTGCTCAAACATACCTCAGGTTGGCCTGAAGCGGAGACGCTGGACGCGGCGGTAGCGTCCGGGCAGCCTGCTTATGGAATGGCGGCCGTCGGTCCGGACAAGATGTCGCCAGGCGCCGAAGCCATCATCCGTGCGGTAGACCGTCCAGATCCGCGCCCGCTTTGGATCACAATTTGGGGCGGCGCCAACACGCTGGCGCAGGCGCTGCAGCATGTGCGAGCGACTCGGTCGCCGGCCGAACTGGACAAGTTCCTGCTTAAACTCAGAGTCAGCTCGATTTCGGATCAAGACGACGCCGGTCCCTGGATTCGTCGCGAGTTCCCAGGCTTGCATTACATTGTCATACCGAGCAGCCCCGATGGAAGCGAATACTATTACGCCACGTGGACAGGCATCAGCGGAGACGCTTATTACCGGAATTGCGCGGGCGCCGATTCGACCACTGTCACCAACGAATGGCTGGAAACAAATATCCGCGCCAAAGGGCCGCTGGGTAAGCTCTATCCGAAGTACGCTTTCATCATGGAAGGCGACACGCCTTCCTTTCTCGGCCTCACGAACAACGGCCTCAATAGCTATCGCAATCCGAGTTGGGGCGGCTGGGGCGGGCGATACGTCTATCGGCGGCCGTATGGCGAGACGCGCCCGATCTGGACGCAGGGCGGCGATCTCTTCGGGCGGGTCACCTCGCAAGACACTGTTATCGGCGCCGATGGCAAAGCTTATGTGTCGGACCAGGCGACGATCTGGCGCTGGCGCACAGCCTTTCAACATGATTTCGCCGCGCGCATGGATTGGACGGTCAAGCCTTACGCTGAAGCGAACCATAACCCTTCGGTCATTGTGAATGGAAAGGATGGCGCGGCCCCGATCATCATCGAGGCGAAAGTTGCCGAGCCGGTCACACTTGACGCCAGCCTCAGTCGTGACCCTGACGGCCAAAGCCTCAGTTATCAGTGGTTCCATTATGCCGAGGCAGGCTTTGTTCCGGGGCAGAACATGGCGGCTGTCACGATTTCGCAAGGCGACAAAGCCAAAGCTATCGCAACTGTCACGGCGGCTTGCCGCCCGAACTGGGCGCCAGCGAACAGGCAGTATTTGTCTGGAGTCGCGCACATCATCCTCGCGGTCACTGATAACGGTTCACCGTCCCTGACTTCGTATAGGCGGATTATTCTGAATGTAAGGGCCTCGCCTAACAGCGCGCAATGAGCAGATCACGGGGCCAAACACAAGTTGTTGCAAGGTCAAAGCGCTTCCCCGGTTAAGAATCCGCTCCCCAATCCTGCGGCAGATCGGCGTTTCGAGCGCGTCGCCGCGCTATCAAAAAAATAGTTCGGCATGTCGATATCCCCAAACCTCGTTCGACATATAGTTAGAGCGAGAGTTCAGCCGGGCCACGCGGCCAGAGAACTTCGCTCCTAAACCTACATTTGAAGGAGAAATTACGATGCGAGTTATTGTCATGATTAGAGCCAATAAGGATACGGAAGCGGGCGTGATGCCGAGCGAAGAGCTGCTTACCGCGATGGGGAAATACAACGAAGAGCTGGTGAAGGCAGGCGTGATGCTCGCGGGCGAGGGGCTTCACCCGAGTTCGAAAGGCGCGCGCGTCAAATGCTCTAAAGGCAAAATCACAGTGACCGACGGGCCATTCACCGAGACGAAAGAGCTGATCTGTGGCTTCTGGATATGGCAGGTGAAGTCGATGGAAGAGGCGATCGAATGGGCCAAGCGCATTCCCAACCCTGATGATCAGGACGGGGAAGTCGAAATTCGCCAGGTGTTCGAGGCCTCGGACTTCGGCGAAGAGTTCACTCCCGAACTCAGGGAGCAAGAGGAGCGCTTACGCAAGGAATTGGAATCCAAAAAGTAGTCGCGCGCCAAGCCATAGCTCATAATCGCAAACCAGAAGGAGACCATATGCAAAAAATCACTCCATTCCTGTGGTTAGATAACCAAGCTGAAGAAGCGGCGAATTTTTATGTCTCGATTTTTAAAAACTCGAAGATCGTGACGATCGCTCGCTATGGAGAAGCTGGCCCCGGGCCTAAAGGCGGCGTGATGACGGTAGTGTTTCAGCTCGATGGGCAAGAATTCATAGCGTTAAACGGTGGGCCTCAATTCAAATTCACCGAGGCCGTATCGTTCTCCGTAGACTGCAAAACGCAGCAAGAAGTGGACGAGTATTGGGATAAGCTCTCCGCAGGGGGAGAAGAAGGGCCATGCGGATGGTTGAAAGACAAATATGGTTTGTCGTGGCAGATCAATCCCGCCATCCTGGGCGAGATGCTGAGTGACTCTGATCCTCAGAAATCGAAAAGAGTCATGGAAGCCATGCTCAAAATGAAGAAGATCGCCATCGAAGACTTGAAGCAAGCATATGAGGGGCGATAATGAGCGACACTATCGAAACGAAACGTCAACGCCGAACTCTTCGAAGGAGGGAACTCTATGCAAAATGACGAGAAGGAAATCCGGAAACTGATCGAAAACTGGATATCAGCCTCAAAGGCCGGCGACCTTGAAACGGTCTTGAGCCTTATGACCGATGACGTTGTTTTTTTGACGCCCGGTCGGTCCCCTATGATCGGCAAGGAGTCTTTCGCTGCGGCGTCCAAAGCCCAATCGGAACAGCCGTTCGAGATGAGCGCCGTGAGCGATATTCAGGAGATCCAGGTGTTCGGCGATTGGGCGCACATGTGGACAAAGCTGACCGTTGTGGTTACGCCGACGAAAGGCGGTCAAACAATCAGGCGCGCAGGTCATACGCTTTCCGTTCTGAAAAAACAGGGAGGCAAGTGGCTATTGGCTCGCGACGCGAATATGCTGACAGTCGCGCCAGAGGGGAAATGATCCCTCGATAATCGAGGAGCCTACAGGTCGCGATGCGGCGCCTGGAAAAGGATAAAAATCAACCACGAAGAAACGAAGAGCGCGAAGACCTTCTTCTATTCTTTCTTCGTTTTCTTCTTTTCTTCGTAGTTATTTTCTGAGGAGCCTTCATGTCGCGTTGCGACGCCCTGAAACGATGAAGCGAGAAAGCGCAATGAGATTCAGAATGTGCGGCAAAATGGGACAGGACGAGCGGTGGAGTGAGGTCGTTAGTTACCTGAGCTTCAACT
>DASTMP010000349.1:0-14522 GCA_035714085.1 Blastocatellia bacterium | reverse complement strand
TCCCCCATTTTCCTGTTGGCAAAACACGCGATAGGAAAATATCATCTTGCATCGCTCTCCCAAAGAAAATAATCGCAAGGAGTAGGAATATGACCTTGAATTTACGCAAAATGACGCCGCTGTTCGCGCTTATAGTGGCGCTCGGTTTCATTTCGACAGCGACGGCGCAAAAAGTGAAAGCTCCCAAAGATGGTTCATCATCGACGGAGCAAAAAGAAAAAGCTCCGAAAGCTCCCAAAGTCGGCATGCCGGTGATCTGGTCCGACCCTGGCGAGGTTGAAGCGATGGATTTCGCTGGTGGCATAGGTGGGCGGGCGAGCGCGCCCAAGCCTCCTTTCACTTTTGTCGAAGAGAATATGTCGGGAACCAACCCCAAGGTGCGCATCATCGACGCGAATGGAGTCCGCTGGAACGCCAAATTCGGCTCCGAAGTGAACGCGGAGACTTTCGCAACGCGCATCGCCTGGGCCGCGGGATATTACGTCGAGCCGGACTATTTCATTCCGAGCGGCAAGATCGAAAAAGTTGGCCAGCTCACTCGGGCGAAGAAATTCATTCAACCGGACGGCAGCTTCACCAGCGCACGCTTCGAGATGCACCACGATAAGGGAGTCAAGAAGCTGGAGGACGAACAAAGCTGGAGTTGGATGGAGAATCCTTTCGTCGGAACGAAAGAGTTGAACGGGCTGAAGGTGATCATGATGCTGGTGTCGAACTGGGACAACAAAGACGTGCGCGACATCAGTCGCGGCTCGAACACGGCGATTTTCCAAACCAAGACCGGAATCGGTCTGGAGGATCGTTACCTGATCACCGATTGGGGCGGTTCGATGGGCAAGTGGGGAGGATATATCACCCGCGAGAAATGGGATTGCAATGGCTTCCACGGCCAGACCAAAGATTTCGTCAAAGGCGTCAAAGGCGATCAGGTCGAATTCGGCTATTCAGGGCAGCACACGGGGAGTTTCAAAGAAGGCATCCGCGTGAGCGATGTGAAATGGGTGGCGGAATACCTCGGGCGCATAAAAGACGATCAACTGCGCGTAGGATTGCAGGCGAGCGGCGCAAAGGGAGAAGAGGTCGAATGCTTCACCAAATCGCTACGCGAGCGCATCGATCAATTGTTAAAGGTGGCCAAGTGAGGATTAAGGATTGAGGGTTGAGGATTGAGAATCGAGAACCGCCTCAGCGGTAGCAAGGCGATCCACGATCCTCAATCCACGATCCTCAATCCACGATCCTCTATCTTCGATCCTCTATCTTTGATCCTCTATCCTCGTCCGTGCGATTGCGCGTGAGCGTGGCCTTCGATTGAGGCGCCTCTTCGTTCAATAATCCGAGGCTCTTGGCTTTCACCAACAGATTACCCGCGATCGGCGCCGAGGTGCGCGCGCCATATCCTCCGCCTTCGACGATGACGGCCCAGGCGATTTTCGGGTTCTCGACCGGCGCGAAGCCGATGAACCAGGAATCGATCCGGTGTTTCTCTTCCATCTTGATCCTGGTCCGCCCGCGCGAATCGACGTAAGTGACGGGTTTGCCTGTTTTCGGGTCGATCATCGGGACGTCGCGCTGGGCGGTCCCGGTCTTTCCTCCCGCCGTCAGGTTGGCGTCGCGCACCAGCTTCCCGAACGCTCCGGCGGCGGTTCCGCGCTGCACTACTGAAGCCATCAAAGTACGCATCTTCGCGGCGGTCTCAGGCGACATCGCCTGGCTGAACGCGGCGGGCTGGCGTCCCATTTCGATCGTGGGGCGCATTACCTCCCCGCGCGCATTGGCGACGGACGCCGCGATCGCGGCCATCTGGAGCGGCGTCAATTGCACGTAGCCCTGCCCGATCGATTCGAGCGCGAGGTCGTATTTCGTGATCTTGCGCCCAGCGACAAATGTCGAGATAAGGGGCGCGAGCACGTCGGAGAGGACTTTGTTGCCGGTGTTCCACAGGTTGTGAAACGGGCCGACGCCGATTGACTCGGCTCCTGTGTCATAAACGTGGAGGCCGAAGCGGGAGGCCGCTTCGCCCATCCGCTGGCGTTCGACTTCGACGCCGAGCTGCGCGAAATACTGATTGCAAGAGCGCGTGTAAGCTTCGAGAAGATTCATCGAGCCGTGCGATTCGCCTTCGTCGTCGCGGATCGGGCGGGTCGAGCCTGGCGGCGTCCAGCCTTCGCCACGGCAGGTGAAGACCTTGTCGTCCAGCCTCGATTCGATAGCGGCCGCGGCGGTTATTGTTTTGAGCGTCGAGCCCGGCAGGTAATATTCATCGAGCGCGCGGTTGAGCAGCGGTTTGTGTCTGGCGTCGTTCCATATTTCCTGCCACTGCGCGTCGTTGTCGATGTCTCCCGGATCGAAACTCGGCGCGCTGGCCATCGCCAGAATCTCGCCGGTCTGCGGGTTGAGCATGACGACCGCGCCGCCTTCGCCCTGCCGCTGTTTCACAGCCGCCTGCAACTGCTCCGACGCCGCCTTCTGCAGATCGTAATCAACCGTCAAAACCATGTCCTGTCCGACTGGCGGTCGCGTGGTCTCGGCGCCGAAGTCGGTGATCTTCTGCCACCAACTCTTTTCTGGTTGCGACGGACGGGCGGCGGAGGCGGCCCTTTCGAGCAACGTATCGCCGCGAACGAGCGTGCCGTAACCTACTATATGCGCGGCGCCAGGCCCCAACGGGTAATCGCGTCTGATCCGGCCGCCGAGGTAGCGATATTTTGCGAGCGCCCGCCGCGGGTCGTGATGGCGGTCGAAAATCCATCCGCGCAGCGCGGTCTCGGCCTCGCGGCGATTGCGCTGGTCGTGTTTGTTCTTCAAGGCCGCGAAGGCCATGCTCTCGCCGAGCGGCCCCGTCGCGAACAATCCCCAGTAGGCGTGAAAGCCGAGCGCCGCCACCACCAGAAGCGCGAACGCCCAGCGCACGTAGCGCAGACGGCGGCTGGTCAGTCGCGGCCCGAAATCTTCGGGCATTTTGGTCTCGGCCTTATCGGGGGGGACCGCGCGCGAACGATAACGCCACGTCGAAATGAACAGCGCGAGGATCAATCCCGCCATGCCGATCAGAAGAACGATTTTCGCAATGAATGGAAAG
The DNA here is from genome assembly GCA_035714085.1 of Blastocatellia bacterium. Lineage (GTDB taxonomy): Bacteria > Acidobacteriota > Blastocatellia > RBC074 > RBC074 > JAJVID01. Next base: position 11,440 of record DASTMP010000349.1, on the reverse strand, counting down.
TTCATAATCCAGAGGGCGGGAGTAGGGAGTTGGGAATGGGGAGTAGGGATAAAGTTCTACTTCCTATCCCCATTCCCAACTCCCTACTCCCCACTCCCTCCCATCAATCAATCCGTAATTTTCAAAGTCGCTTCGACGTCGCCGAATTTCAGCCGGTCGCCGTCCCGGACGACGCACCTGCCGCCGGTTTCGAGCGCCACGCCGTTGACGAAAGTCCCGTTGCTGCTGGCGCGGTCCGCCAGGGTCAGATTGCCGTTCGCAGAGAGCGTCAGAGCCGCATGGAAATTTGAAACCGTCGAATCGTCAATGATCAGAGCGTTCGCGCTGTTGCGTCCTATTCCGGCCGGTTCGGCGTCGCTCGCGACGCGCGTCCGGGGATTGCGCGAGGCGCCCTCGATTTGAAGAAAGACCTCGAGTGTTCCGCTCTTCGCCCGACCGGGCGTCGTCGCCCCGCCGTGGGGCGCGGGCGCGTTTTGCGAGACGACGGCTGGTATGGGGGCGCCGAAGCCGGTTCTGATCTCGAGGCCGCGCGTGAAGGCGTCGTAGGCGAACCTGACCTGAACCCCGCCGAGGGTCGCGTAGCGTCGGTTGTAAATGTATTCGTAGACGCTCGCGTCCAACTCGCGTTGCAGGAATTCACGGCGCGACGCCCCCATTCGCGTGTAGGATTCATAATCGTAGCGAAGCTCGATCAGGTTTGGCGCGAGGATGCGTGAGTCTTCGCTCTTCAGGTCGTCTTCGATCGCCCGCTCGATGAGCGGCGCTAGCGAGGCCACATCTGCGCGCGCGCCGCCTTCAAACCCACCGCCTCTACGCAACGCGAAATCGATCGCGGCGCCGATTCGCTCGAATAACCGCCGCGCGAAAAACTCCAGGCGGCTGGAGAAATCAGCGTCTTTCGTACTATGTTCCGCCATATTTGAAATCCTTGGGAGTGGGCAGTGGATAGTGGGCGAATGCACTATATCACAATAATCCAACTGCCCACTATCCACTATCCACTATCCACTATCCACTATCCACTATCCACTATCCACTATCCGCTGCCCATTCCCCGCCGTTGCCGGGCCGCTTCAAATAAGATGACGGCCGCCGCCGCGGCTATGTTCAAAGATTCGACCGGGGCGCGCAACGGAATACGCAAACGCTCATCGCAACGTTCCAACAACTCTCGTCCGACGCCGCGCGCCTCATTGCCGAAGATGACCATCGTCGGCCGGCGCCAATCATAATCGGTATAGATGACCTCGCCACCGGCCGTTGTCGCCACCATTCTCAGTTTCGCGGCGCCGCTCGCAAGCGACAAGTCTTCGCCCTCGACTCCGGTCACGACGGGCAAGCGGAAGGCCGATCCCATCGAACTGCGCAGCGTCTTTGGCGCAAACGCGTCGACGGACCCCTTCGTCGCCACGACGCCGCTCGCCCCGGCCGCCTCGGCCGTCCTGACTACGCTGCCGAAATTGCCGGGGTCTTGCGCCGAATCCAGACATACGAGGAGCGGCGCGACGCCGTCTCGCGCTTGCAATGCGCAATCGAAATCGGATACGGGCCTTTCCGCGATCACGATCAGCCCCTGGGTGTTGGCGGTGTCGCCGACCGTCTCGAGCGCGGCGCGAAGCGCCGGGTAGAGAGGACAGCCGCGGCGCGCCATCTCGGCGATGATTCTTTGCGCCCGAAGGGTCGGGTCAGGCTCGTGGAAACATGCCGTCAGCTTCAAATCCGATTGCAAACATTCCTCGATCAAACGTTCTCCCTCAACGAAGATCAAATCCGGTTCGCGCCCATCGCGGACACGGCGAGCATGTTTCAGACGTTCGTTGGAGGGACTCGTGATGACCATATCATTTACCGTTTTCCATATTACATTTATCATTTGTCAATGGAAAATGACGGCTTCCGCAATGATAAATGCAATAGGGAAAATGGAAAATCTTCTTTCTTCCGCCCGATTGGCTGAGACGGCGCTTTCAATGTCAATTGAGATTGGCTAGTATTAGCGGCCATGGCGCGCATCGGCGCGTCCTTCACAAGTCCTTGAATTGCTGGAATGGGTTTTCACCTTTTTATGCGCTAAGGAGGCGCCTACAGTGAGAAGTAAGTGGCGGCGGTTATCGATCATTGCCATTGCGATCGCGGTGTTGATCAGCCTCTCATACGTTCGCCCGCAGGCGGTCGTGGACGACAAGTTGGCGTTGGATCGTTTGAGCCGCGACTATGTCGCGGCGATAGACCTGATTCGCGAAAAATACGTCGAAGAGGTCGAATACGAAGCGCTGACCACGACGGCGATTCAGGGCATGCTCAGGACGCTCGATCCTCACTCGAATTACTACGACCGCAAGTCGTTCGAAGACATGCGGATGGAGCAGCGCAGCCAGTATTACGGCATCGGCGCCTCGATCCTGGGGCGCTATCGCGGCGTATACATCATTGAAACCTTCAAGGACACCCCCGCAGCTCAGGCCAGGTTACGATACGGCGATCAGATCATTGCCATTGACGGAAAGAGCACGGAGACCTGGAACTCCGATCAGGTGCGCGACAATCTGCGGGGCGAGCTCGGCGCGGAAGTCAAAGTGACCATCCGCCGCGCCGGCGTGGCCGAACCGATCACGGTGCCGCTGGACCGCGGCGCTGTCGATCTGCCTTCGATCTCCGGCTATTACATGGTTAAGCCCGATGTGGGCTACGTCGCGCTCTCGCGAGGGTTCCATTCGACGACGAGCGACGAACTGACGTCGGCGATCTCCGCTTTGAAAGCGCAGGGGATGAATTCGCTGCTGCTCGATCTCCGTGGGAATCCGGGAGGGTTTCTCGAACAGGCGATCCAGGTCGCCGACAAGTTTTTGCAGCGCGGTCAGGTCGTCCTCTCGGTGCGGGGGCGAGGGCGCGGAGGCGACAGGGACTGGCCCGCCGGATCGGGAATGCCAGAAACTTTTCCGTTGGTCGTTTTGATTGATAACGACTCGGCTTCGGCCTCCGAGATTGTGGCCGGGGCGATCCAGGATCACGACCGCGGCATGATCATCGGTGAACCCAGTTTCGGCAAAGGGCTGGTGCAGACGATCTATCCGCTTTACGGAGGCGCGGGATTGACGCTGACTACTGCGCGGTATTACACGCCGAGCGGCCGGCTCATCCAACGTGATTACTCGAACGGGTCGAGTTACGAATACCACTTCCGCCGCACCGTAAATGGCTCTGACATGGCGCGGGCGCCTCACAATGATATGCGCCGCACCGACACGGGGCGCGCGGTTTACGGCGGAGGCGGCATCGAACCCGACATCAGGGTCGACGCCCCGACATTCAGCGACGCTCAGGGAACAATCTGGACCACCGGGCTGTTCATGTTCGTGCGCGAATTGATGGCCGGGCGCGTCGCCGCCGGCGCCGATTTCAAGCGCGACGCGATCGAGTTCGATCACCAGCCGCAGCCCGCCGAATTCGTCATCAACGATCAGATCATGAAAGCCTACCGCGAATTCATGGCCGATTTTCTGGCGAAGAATCAGGAGGTCAACCTGACCATGAAGGCGGTCGACGAGAATTTCGAATGGGCGCGGCAAAAAATCCGCGAGGAAGCGCTGATCGCGGCTTACGGCGTGGACACGCAGAAGCGGATGATGGCGGATCTGGATACGCAGTTGCAGCGCGCGATCACCGAGATTCCGCAATCGGCCCAACTGGCCGATCGCGCCCGCAAGCTGGCGCGATCCTCGAAGAAGTAGCCGCGATAGAATGATAATCAACCACGAAGACACGAAGAGCACGAAGAAAGATCAAAAAAAGCCTTCGTGCTCTTCGTGTCTTCGTGGTTGATAATTCACAGGAGCGACACAAGAAACCCCAGAGGCGGCTGAGAATGACTCGGCCGCCTCTGCGCCTATTTAGCGTAGAAATGAAGTCGTTTTTCGCCACCAAGAGAAATAAGGCTCTGTTTTGCGCCGCCTCGATTCCCCTGTTCTTCTGTTGCGCGGTCTGGGGCGCCGGAAGCGTTTTGAGTCGCCCTGTTAATCATTCGGTAGGCGCGCTCCCCGCTCATTTACAGGGGAACAGTGTAGAATTTGAGAGCGGCTCGGGCTCGAAGTTGCGCGGATGGTTGATTCCGGGGCGCAAGGGCGCGGGCGCGGTCGTGTTAATGCACGGTTATCGCGGCGACCGGCGAGAGATGCTGGCGCGCGCGTCGTTTCTGAGCGAAGCGGGCTATGGCGTTCTGCTCTTCGATTTTCAGGCGCACGGCGAAAGTCCCGGAAAACAGATTACAATTGGCTATCTCGAAAGCCGCGACGCGCAGGCCGCCGTGGAATTTATGAAGAAGATTTGCCCCGGCGAGAAGCTGGGTGTGATAGGGCTTTCGATGGGAGGCGCGGCGGCTGTGCTGGCGTCCCCGGCGCTTGAAGTCGACGCGATGGCGCTGGAAATGGTCTATCCGGATATCGAGCGAGCCACGGCGAACAGGATGGAGAGGTATTTCGGCGTCTGGGCGCGCGGTTTCGCGCCGTTATTACTAATGCAGCTGCCTCTACGCGCGGGGATCGAGAAAGCGGCGTTGCGCCCCGTTGACCGCGTTGGGGCGATTAAAGCGCCGAAACTGTTCATCGCTGGCGCGAAAGACCAGCATACCAAATTGGACGAATCCCGTGAGCTTTTCGCCGCCGCGTGCGAGCCGAAGGAATTTTGGGTAGTTGAAGAAGCGGCGCACGTTGATGTACATCAAATGGCGAGAGAAGAATACGAAAGGCGCATTCTGGATTTTTTTGAGAAGCGCCTTAGATAAGAAATTCGATATGTTTCATAGGACGCTGAACGTGGACGACGATTTCTTTTATCAAGAAGGAGCCAAGAGCGGGAGGGCTACACAGAGAGGGGGAAGGTTTCGGTCCTCTCGCAAACGATTGATTCTCGCGTTGCTCATCATCCTGCCGCTCGCGGTGGGCGGATGGATTTACGCGCGCCGCCCGAAACCGGTCGCCATGGCGTCCTACGCGCCTGAAACCGCGCTCGGGTATCTTGAAATCAACGACTGGCCACAATTGATCGACAACCTGACCTCGACTAAAGCCTGGAGCGAACTCGCGCCCGCTTACGGCGTCCCCGCGGAGTTGGATTACTTCAGCAATATCGGCTTATGGCCTTTTGGGGATTGGATCGCGCGGATGACTGGCAGAGGAGAAGCGGCGATGCTCGCCCGCTCGCAATTCGCCCTGGTGATCACCGGGCTTGAAGTTCGCGGGGAGCAAGTGAAGCCTCGAATAGCGTTGGTCGTCGAGACGCACAGCGACGCCAATTCATTGCGCGAGGTCGCCGAGAAGAGATTGCCGCAATTTGCGAAGCGCGCTTTCGGGCGCTTCGCAAAAGAGAGCGGCGAATACGCCGGAATCCCGTTCGAGATCTGGAGCGCCGGCGATTCGGAGAAGCGGTTATTGGCGGCTCAAATCGAAAGCGAGCTGATTCTGGCAAATGACCCCGAACCGCTGCGCGGATGTATTGACGCGCGGCTTGAGCGCGCGCCGTCGATGGTCAATAACTTCCACCTGCGGAACTCGCGCTCGCTGGTCGAACCGGCACCCGGGCAGGGCGCAATGTTCGGTTTCGTCACTGGCGAAGGCGTGACGCGGCTGCTGCGGTTCTGGGCTTTTCTGGTTTCGGGAGACATGCTGAGTAAGGCGGCGGTGGCCGGGGCGATGGGCGACGTCTTCACCGATTTCTCCTCGCGCGCGACCGAGGGCATAGCTTACGGCGCGAATTTTGAGAACGGCGCCGTCGTCGACCGCTACATGTTGCTCTTCAAGCCCGATTTGGCGGACGCGCTCAGGGCCGCCGTAAAGCCGTCCGCGCAGAGTGAGCCGAACGCGAGCGCGCAACGCGTCCCCCAGATAACGGATATGATACCGGCGGAGGCCAAGGACGTGACCTTGATCGGCGTCGAAAACCCGATCAAGGCGCTCGACGGAATAGAGGCCGCGATCGCGGCGCGGGTCGGCGCGGCGCAGAGCTTTCTACTGCATCGGTTCATCATCGGCGCGCGCGACATTTTGCTGGGCATTAAAGAGAACGACAAGACTGATGGCGTGATCGGCGATGAGATCGCTAATTTCAATTTGACCGGCGAAGCGAAGGATCGCGTCTGGTTGATCTCGCAACGCGACGAAGCTTTCGTGAAGACGCTGATCGAACGCGTCTTCACGGTGCGCGGCGCAACGCTTTTGCGCGAAACGTACAAGGGGCATGAGATTTTCAGTTCGAGCGACGAGCGGCACGGCGCGGCGGTCATCATCGGCGATTTCCTCGCGCTCGGTCAGCGCGAGCGCCTGACCCAGTTGATCGATGCGCATCAGAGCGGGCGGAGCTTCACCGACTCGCCGCAAGTGGCCGCCGCGGACAAAACGCGAGGGCCGGCTGCCGTCAAAAGCTTCACATCGGTTAAGGAAGAAACCGGCGAGATGCTCTCCGCGATCGCGCGGTGGACGGGGCGGCCGCCGTCGAGACCGCCCGCGCTAGACCGACTACACCTCGCGACGAGCGCCACCACGGTCAATAACCGCGGCGTTTACTTCGAATCGCATTCGCCGTTTGGCAACTTCCCGTTTTTCATCTCACTGGTCGACGGTTTGATGAAAGCCGGGGCTGAGAGTAAATAACCGTAGGGACTATGCCATGGGGAAGAGAGAAAAAGCGACGGGGCGACGGGGCGACTGGGGGAAAGATGGCGTTCTCAAGGTCACCCCGTCTCTCTGTGTCTCCGTGGCAAAATTAGATGATGTTGGAAAACACACGAAGAAACGGGGATGTTCTGCTGCGCGCCGTCGACCTGACCAAAATCTATTCGGGTCGCGCTGAGGAGGTCATCGTCTTTCGCGACCTCAATATGGAGGTGGCGCGCGGCGAGATGGTCGCCATTACCGGCGAGTCGGGGGCTGGCAAATCGACGCTGCTCCACTTGCTCGGAGGGCTGGATCGCCCAACTTCAGGGAGCGTTAAAATAGGCGAGTTTGACATCGCAAAAAACGCTGAGCTAGACTTGGCATGCTTTCGCAACCGGCGCATCGGATTCGTTTTTCAGTTTCATCACTTGCTCCCTGAATTCTCTGCGACAGAGAACGTGATGATGCCGTTATTGATCGGTGGCGCGGCGAAACGCGACGCCGCCCGTCGGGCCGACATTCTGCTCAATCGTGTGGGATTGGCCGGACGAGTCGGCCATCGTCCCGGTGAGCTTTCGGGGGGGGAGCGGCAGAGGGTCGCTTTGGCCAGGGCGCTGATCTATTCCCCAGCGCTGCTTCTGGCCGACGAGCCGACTGGAAATTTGGATCAACGTACGGGAGATGAGGTTCACGCTTTAATCATGCAACTGCAGAGAGAAGAGAGATTGACCGCTGTCATCGTCACTCACAACGAGAAATTGGCCGGCTTGTGCGATCGCGCCTTGCGCTTGGAAGGCGGGACGCTCATGGCCTTTTGAGGTCGGATTGTAAGATGTTCGAACGATATACGGAAAAAGCGCGTCGCGTCATTTTCTTTGCCCGTTACGAGGCGAGCCAGTTCGGCGCGTCCCAGATCGAAGCCGAACACATCCTGCTGGGACTGATCCGTGAGGACAAAAATCTCACTGCGCGGTTCTTCCATCGCTCGCACGCCAACGTCGAATTGATCCGTAAGGAGATAGAAAATCGAACGGTCATGCGCGACCGCATCTCCTCTCAGATCGATCTGCCGCTTTCTGGCGAGGCCAAACGCGTGTTGGCCTTCGCCGCCGAGGAGTCGGAGCGGCTGGGCAATCGCCACATCGGCACCGAGCACCTGCTGCTCGGATTGCTGCGCGAAGAGAATTCGGTAGCCGCCGAGATCCTCTACGAGCGCGGCTTGAGGCTTTCCGACATCCGCCAGGATCTGATGCGGCAGGCCAACATGGAGCGCAACGCCCATGCCCGCAAAGAGACTCCGCACCTGTTCGAATTCAGCCGCGACCTGACCGAATCGGCCCTCGAAGGCAAGCTCGACCCGCTGGTCGGGCGCGAAAGAGAGATCGACCGCGTCATCCAAATCCTCTGCCGCCGGACGAAGAACAACCCGGTGTTGGTAGGCGAGCCTGGCGTCGGAAAGACGGCGATCGTCGAGGGGCTGGCGCAGCGCATAGTCAACGGCGACGTGCCCTCCTTCCTCGCCGACAAGAGGATTCTGGCGCTCGACTTGAGCCTGGTCGTCGCGGGAACGAAATATCGCGGGCAATTCGAGGAGCGCATGAAAACGATCATGCGCGAGTTAATCGACAATCCGCAGTACATCATCTTCATCGATGAGTTGCACACGCTGATCGGCGCCGGTTCGGCCGAAGGCAGCCTCGACGCCGCGAACATCCTGAAGCCGGCCCTGTCGCGCGGGGAGATCCAATGCATCGGCGCGACCACCACGGCCGAGTTCCGCAAATCGATCGAGAAGGATCGTTCGCTGGAACGCCGGTTCCAGGCAGTCAAGGTCGCCGCGCCGAGCGAATCGGAAGCCGTTCAAATCATCGAAGGGATCAAAGACCGTTACGAGTCGTACCACAACGTCCGCTACGCTGTGGATGCTATTGAGGCGGCGGTCTATCAATCGGCGCGCTACCTTCCGGAGCGCTTCCTTCCCGACAAGGCCATCGACCTGATCGATGAGGCGGGCGCCCGCGTGAAGTTGCGCGTCCAGCGCGAGAGCGGGTACGTCCCGCCTCCGCCCCGCTGGCAGCAGAGGGATTACAGGCAGGAGTCCCGCGATTACGGCCATTACCGCGACCGCGACCGAATCTATCCCTCCAATTCCCGCCGGCCGCCGCAATATTACGAGCCTCAGGATTACGAGAATTTCGCCGCGCTGGTTAACAAGCAAGACATCGACGACGTGGTCGCGAGCTGGACGGGCATTCCGGTCGCCTCTTTGCAGGAAGAGGAAATGGCCAAGCTGCTCCGGATCGAGGAAGAATTGCACAAGCGCGTGATCAGCCAGGAGACGGCGCTCTCGGCGCTCTCTCGCGCCATTCGCCGTTCGCGCGCCGGTCTGAAGAATCCGCAACGACCGGTCGGATCGTTCTTATTCCTGGGGCCGACCGGCGTGGGCAAGACCGAGGTCGCGCGCTCATTGGCCGAGTTCCTCTTTGGCTCCGAACGCGCTATGATCCGCTTCGACATGTCGGAGTTCATGGAGAAACACTCGGTGTCGAAACTGATAGGGTCGCCTCCTGGGTATGTCGGTTACGACGAGGGCGGCCAGTTGACCGAGCGGATTCGCCGCAACCCCTATTCGGTGCTCCTCCTGGACGAGATCGAAAAAGCGCACCCCGACATCTTCAATCTCCTGCTTCAGGTTTTTGAAGATGGGATGTTGACCGATTCGGCCGGCGCCCAGGTCGATTTTAAGAATGTGATCGTGATTATGACCTCGAACATAGGGGCGAGGTTCATCAACAAAGGCGCGAGTTTGGGCTTCCAGTCGTCGCGCGATCATGGCGTCGCCATGAATGAAGATCGAGTGATGGCCGCCGTGCGCGAGACCTTCAATCCGGAATTCATCAACCGCCTCGACGAGATCATCGTCTTCGATCCCCTGACCGACGACGACCTGTTAAGGATCGTAGGATTGCTGGTCGACCAGCTCAACCGGACCCTCCAACGGCGCAAGCTCGAAATCCGGTTGACCGAGGACGCCAAGCGCTGGATCGTCGATCGGACCTGCGCCGATCGCACCTACGGGGCGCGTCCTTTACGCCGCGCGCTGCAGAAATATGTTGAAGACCCGCTCTCGGAGGCGCTCATTCAAGGGCGCCTTGGATCGGCGCCTCTAATCGAGGTCTTCCTCGACGGCGACGCGTTGAATCACCGCCCGGTAAGCGGCGTCGCGTTGCCGGAAAATCTCGCCGAGGAATTGAATGAGCCGGATGAGGTTTTGATCGGCTGAGTCATACTATCTACCTGACTGCTTGTGTTAGCTTAACCCCCCGATGAAATCCGGACTGGCGCGCCGGGCGGATGGTCTCCGCCTGGTTGGCCAGAAACCCCGACTTTGGAATCTGACTATTCAAGCGCGGAGTATTATCATATAATCCGCAATCTTGAATTATCGCTGCAATCTTGGCAATGCGGATCGTTCATGATAACGGCGGTGTTTGTGGCGCGCCGGAAATGAGCCCCCGTTCCCGCCTGCCATACGCTGTCAATCACTTCCGAAGCGGTGGGTGATTTCCTCCGAAGTTTAATCCATGACCAACTCCATGATCGGATCAACATTGTTCAATGGGAGAGCTTTCATGACCAGATGCCTTTTCTTTCTGGCAAGCGCAATCGTCATTGCGATAGCTTTGTTCAATCCAGGTCGTCCGGCTCTGGCGCAAAGTCCTCAGGCGTCGGATGCGTTTGTCGAAGACGTGGAGATTCGTGGCAATCGCCGCATCCCGCGCGAATCGGTTCTTTACTACGTCCAGAGCAAACCGCAGGATCGTTTTGACCTGAACCTGGCGCAGCGCGATCTGCAGTCCATCATTCAGATGGGGCTGTTCGATCCGCTCTCTACCAAGCTTTTCGTCGAAGACGGCAATCGCGGCGGCAAGATCATCATATTCCAGGTCAAGGAATACCCGATCATCCGCGCTCTATCGTATCCCGGTATGAAGTCCGCCACCGAGAGCGAGGTCCTGGAGAAAATCAAAGAAAAGCACCTCCAGATCGGCAAGGAATCTACATTCGATCCCGCGAAGGCCAACGGCGCCCGCCTGATCATCAAGGAACTGCTGGCCGAAAAAGGGCATCCCGACGCCGAGGTCTCGGTCGAGGTGGAGGAGATTTCGGCCACTACGGTGGCTTTGGCCTTCAATGTCGATGAAGGCAAGCGAGTCCGCGTCAAGGAGATCCAATTCGTAGGCGCGCGCGACGGGTTCTCGCAGGGCCGGCTGCGCGGCGCGATGAAGTTGGTCAAGGAGGCGGGATTATTCTCGAACTTCTCGTCGAAAGACATCTACTTCAAAGACAAGCTGGCGGACGACGTCGAGCGAGTGAAATACTTCCTCGGGACGAAAGGCTATCTGCAATCCAAGCTTGGCGAGCCGCAAGTCGAAGAGGCGGGCAAGGTCTCGGCCGGACTGCCGCTCCCATTGTTCCGCAAATCCGGCCCGGGGCTGAAGATCAGCATCCCGATAGAGGTCGGACGCCGCTACAAGATTTCCAAGGTCGATGAGAAGGGCGTGGTCCTCTTCCAGCCGGGCATCATCACGGCCATCTCCGGCATGAAGAAGGGCGATTGGGTGGACGCCAAGAAGATCTCGGAGAACGTCTACAAAGGGATCAAGGATTATTACGGCCAGTTCGGCTACATCCAGGCCGAGGTCAGTTTCATCCCGAAGTTCATCGACAGGACGCCGGAGGAAGGAGACGTAGAGATCACGCTCGAAATGGACGAGGGGCGACAGTTCACG
>DASTMP010000348.1:0-4299 GCA_035714085.1 Blastocatellia bacterium | reverse complement strand
TACGAGCGCTGTGTGCTCCTCCTGACCGAAATCGAGGAGGCGGAGCACGTAGTGCAGTCTTTGCATTCCAGTCCTCGAGGAACGCTGCGCCTAAGCGTGTCGCTCTCAATCGAACACCTGATCTCCGCGTTAATTTGCAGGTTTTCACGCTCCCACCGCGAGCTTTCATTCGAGGCGATTGCCAGCGAGGAGTTGCGAGATCTTATCGGTGAAGGTTTTGACCTTGCAATTCGTATCGGCCCGCTGCCGGATTCCACTCTCATCGCTCGCAGTCTTGGCGCCTGTAATTCGGTCTTATGCGCTTCTCCGGAGTATCTGGCCGCTAACGGGATGCCGCAAGATCTGGAAAATATCTCGGAACATAGATGTCTGACGTATACACGCCACAGCTTGCGTAAGGAATGGCGCTTCGAAAGACACGGGGAGCCGCACAGGATCGACGTTTCGGCGAGCTTCGCCGCAAATAGCACTGGGGCTCTTCGGGCAGCCGTCCTCGCTGGTCAAGGCATTGCGCTGTTACCAGAGTGTAGCGTTCAAAACGACCTGAGCTCGGGAATGCTTATTCGAGTTCTCCCCGACTATCGTCTGATTCAGCCAACTGTCTATGCGGTATTGCCCCCCGGTCGTCGTTCCCCCGCAAAGGTCCGATGCTTCGTCGATTTTCTGGCCATGCAATTTCGCCAGGAGGAAGCACAGAACGCCACTCCGGAGCGGCATCAGATTTTACTACAGCAGTCGTCGGCGTACGCCCGACAAGACGCGAATTATCAAGCATAAGAAAATGGATTGTTTTTCATGACACTCATGATCGGCGATTCAGGCCGTCTATATCAGTGGAAGATCTTGGAGGGCTATTCAAAAGGACTAGGAATTAGGGATGAACTAGATGCACACTCGTCGGCAGGGCGAGCTCGACGACATCCGCCATGACAGCCCTTCGTCATGCATGACGTCCGTCATGAATGGGCTATAGCAGATTTCACTTCTAAAATGATCGGCGAGCCATGTCGTCTCGAATCGAAGACTACGCATTGATCGGCGACTGCCGCAGTGCCGCGCTGGTGGATAGAAACGGCTCGGTCGATTGGCTGTGTTGGCCCCGCTTCGATAGTCCCGCGTGCTTCGCAGCTCTGCTTGGCAAAAAAGAGAACGGTCGCTGGCGAATCGCTCCAAGCGGAAAATCCTTTCATACGCAGCGCCGCTATCGTGATGGAACGCTGATTCTGGAAACCGAGTTCGAGACGGCTACCGGGAGCGCCACTGTGGTAGACTTCATGGCGCTCCGAGAAGCCACCCCGGCGCTGGTCCGAATCGTCTTCGGGAAAAGCGGTTACGTCGATTTCCAGACGGAATTTCTGATTCGCTTCGGTTATGGCTCGCGCGTGCCCTGGGTGACGCGTATCCACGACCCAAACGGAATCAAGGCTGTGGCGGGTGCGGATATGGTCACTCTCCACACCCGTGTGCCGCAGATCGGACAAGATATGCGAACCGTCGGCCGATTTTCCGTATGGGCCGGGCAGACGGTCCCGTTCGTTCTCAGTTACCAGTCTTCCGGAATGCCACCGGCCGAACCGATCGACCCGTTCCAAGCTTTGAGCAGAACCGAAGCCTACTGGCGGCAATGGACCTCGCTCGGTCCGGATGCCGGCCCCTATACGCAAGCCGTGAGGCAATCGCTCACGGTACTCAAGGCGCTGACCTATGAGCCGACCGGCGGCATCGTCGCAGCGCCCACCACGTCGCTTCCGGAGAAGATCGGCGGGGTGCGAAATTGGGACTACCGCTATTGCTGGCTGCGCGACGCGAGCTTCACGCTACGCGCATTGATGTGTGCGGGTTACTATGATGAGGCGGCGGCCTGGCGCGATTGGTTGATGCGGGCAGTCGCCGGGAGTCCTGCCCAAATGCAAATTCTGTACGGCGTCGCCGGAGAACGCCATTTCCCAGAATGGGAGGCGAGCTGGCTTCCCGGCTATCAGCGCTCTCATCCGGTCAGAGTCGGAAATGCCGCTACGAATCAACTTCAGCTTGACGTCTACGGCGAGGTTGCCGATGCAATGTTCGAGGCAGCCAACGGGGGCTTGGCGCCAATAGAGCGGCACAACAAATTTCGAAATGCTGTCCTCGCGCACCTGGAAAATGTCTGGCGCAATCCCGATGAAGGAATTTGGGAAATTCGAGCGGAGCGGCGCCATTTCACGCATTCAAAAGTCATGTCTTGGGTCGCGTTCGATCGCGCCGCCAGAACAGCATTGATGATCGGAGACTCCAACACAGCGCAGCGCTGGCGCGTGGTCGCGGATGAAGTGCGCGATGACGTCGTCCGCAAGGCGTTTGACACCGAGCTTAACAGTTTCGTTCAGTATTACGGCTCGAAGTTTGTCGATGCCAGCCTTTTGCAAATGCCTCTGGTCGGCTTCCTTCCGGCCGATGATCCGAGGATGCAGGGGACCGTCTCAAGAATCGAACGACAGCTCCTCAAGAAGGACGGTCTTGTCATGCGTTATCAAACGGACTCGACGATCGACGGACTTCCAGCCGGCGAAGGTGCGTTCCTGGCATGCAGCTTCTGGCTCGCGGACAACTATTTGCGGCAGGGCCGGACTGCAGAAGCTCACGCCCTGTTCCAACGTCTGTTGACACTTTGCAACGACGTCGGCCTGCTCGCTGAAGAATACGATCCCGCGTCACGCAGGATGCTGGGAAATTTCCCGCAGGCGTTCAGCCACGTCGGCCTGATCAATACCGCCCTCAATCTTGCACGCACGCCAGCGCGTCCGCAGCTTGAGCAGAGCGAACAGGCGGTGGCCGACGAATTCGATGTTGTCCGTAAGGCAACGAACCTCGCGGCAGCATGAAGAAGCTTGTCAACGATGAGTGAGTATTATTTAGCTTTGATATAAGGACCGTTCACGCTTCGCGCGATGGTGGTCGGTTTCATTAAACCCATCTCCTGACAATCAACAAGCGGCGTAGTGCCTGCTTGTTATAGCCAGGAGAAATCCATGAACGCGAAGAAGATCATCATTTCCGCGGCGTTCCTGTTCGGCGCGACATCGGCAGCGTTGGCACAAAGCGCCTGGACCACTGGGACGGCGGCGGACCGCGCAAGAGCCGGTTATGCTTCCCCTTACGGAAGTGGTCTCTACGGCGGTTACGCGTCGTATGCCGAGGTCCGGCCTGCTCACCATCCGCGTTATCGGGTCTTTCGTCGGCGTGGACTGCACGCTTTCGCTCGGATTCCGGCGGACCCGCCCGGGTCCGGTTCACTGAATCCCGCAGCGACCGGCGGCGGCAGCCCCGGTTATAACTGGGCGCTCCTACACGACGAATGAACTGCCGCCCGGAAAGGCGTGGGATTCCGCGATAAAGAGCGGGCACCACGCCTCCTGTCTAAATCTCAGCCTCGCATACGCAAATGACGTCGCGCCCATAAGGCTCTGCGACCGCGCGGCAATGATGGGCGACAACACAAGGAGGCGACCATGACATCGAATCCTATCCGTAAGTCAGTCGTCCTGCGCTGTATCCGTGGTTGCCTGGAGATGGCGGACAATTGGGTTGCGAAGCGCAATCGCGCCGCGGCCGATATGTGGTGGAATAAATCCGATGCCGGGCAGGCGAATCCATCACGCGCAAGCGGTGTCGGTCGGCGGATGGAACGGAGATCTACTAGGAAAAATGAAGTAGCGGGGGCAGTCATTCGCACCGCTCGGGGACCAGCGAGCGAGCGAAAGGGGTCACGCATTAAATGGCGGACGCTTGCAGCCGGCGCGTTGGTCTCGGCGATCGTTGCCGTTATGGCGTCATCGGGGGCATCGGCGGAAGACCGAATCGTCGGCGACCCAGGGGGCGAGGTGGTCTCCTATGTGCATAAGTATCAGCAGATCCGGGTTTCCGGCGAGCGTGTAGTCATCGATGGCCCATGTCTGTCGGCCTGCACTTTGCTGACCGGAATCATTCCGCGCGACCGAATCTGCGTGACGCCGCGGGCGGTACTCGGCTTCCACGCCGCATCCTACTATGACGACGTATCGCGGAAGTTGGTGCCGACACGCGCCGGCAGTCGGCTGGTTATGAGCTATTACCCGCCGCAAATCCGCGGGTGGATCGAACGGCATGGCGGGCTGACGCCGCACCTTATTCACCTGCGCGGCCGCAAGCTTGCCGCGCTCTACCACACCTGTCGTTGATGTCGTTCGGTCTACGTTCACCGTTTCGGGGACGGGCAGTTCGATTCCCGAACCGGTATTCGAACTGACCGGAGAATACTTGGACCGGCGGTGCAAAATTCCC
>DASTMP010000347.1:0-2260 GCA_035714085.1 Blastocatellia bacterium | reverse complement strand
TCTTCTTCATCACGAACCCGACGACCTCTCCATCAGGCGCCTCGCGCAGCGTCGAGACTGGCCAGGCTGAGATGTTGAACAACCTTTCATTGCCGAGGCGCGACAGGACGACGAGTTTCTCGGCCTTCTCCGGCGGAGGCGGCTCGTGATAAACCTTGGCCACCAGATCGCTTCTGCCATGAATTTCGTAGACCTCTCCCTCCGCGCCGGTTCCAATTCGCCGTCCCAATCGAACGATGTCCGATTGAGACGTGTGGAAGATCCTGTGTACCGGGTGAATGGCCTCTGATTCGGAGGCGCCGGGAATTCGGGACATGACGCTACTCCTATGCGCTGCCGTAAAAATTCTGTGTGTAACTGCGTTCCATACCGCTCATCCTCGCATAGCCGCTTCAAAGCCTTATCACCAAACCGATGAAGAACGCGACAATCAGCATGATCAGGACCAGCGCGGGTGAATTGCGCTCGCCCGCGACCGCCAGGTCCTTCTCAGCTTGGGCAAGCTCCTCGCGGGCCCGCGTCAAGAATGGCTGCAGTTTCTTTCTGCTGGTTTCCATCTCCTGCTTCATGCGGCGGAGGTAATGCGCCCCGCCGCTCAGTTCGCTCTCCAAACGAAATCGGAGCGCATCGATCTCTCTTTCGGTCTTGAAGCGGGCTTCGGGTGAAACGCCTCTGGCGGCATCGAAGACGAATCTCTGTTCCAGATTGCGCCGCCATTCGAGCAATCTTTCCGCCTGGGAGCGCCCGACGGACGGAATCCTGCTTACCTCTTCGGTTAGGTCGGCGGCGGTCTCAACGCCGTGCGCGAGCAGGGCTGTTTTTATTGGCGCCACTATGCCCTTGATCTCGGCGTCATTGATCTCGAACTGATCGAGGAATTCGTCAAGCTGATTCTTTCTTGCTTCGGCTTCCAACTGTTGAAACCTGAACTGCCTGATCTGCGCCAGATTCTTGTAGGTCTCTTTCTGATTCCGCAGTTCATCCCGCTTGGCGCCCCATCGCTTATCCTCAGATTTGTAGTCATACTGTTCCTGAAGGCGGCGCGCCGCTGCTTCCGCCCGCCGTTGGCGCGCTTGGATCTTCTCAAGTGAAGGGGGGGCCGTTCTGGCGATAGAGCAGACGCCCAGTCCGGTCACAATAAGCATGATGAGGGCAAGCGGGAAAGGTAAGAGTAAACCTATCGCCAGCCCAGCGATAACTGAATATACGAGCGCACGGGTTAAGCGGCTCTCCCTGTCATTAGCAAAGGATGCGATTTCCGCAGACGGTTCAGGCGCTTTCAATATTTTGTCCCACAGAATCAGTTGAGTAGTCGGCGGCTCAACGCTCGCGATCTCCTTCCAGACCTCGTCGAGCAGGAAATGTCCGCGCCGCGAATCATCTCCGGGGAACAGGAAATTGAAGAGCCGGACATGGGCATGCGTTTCAATCCCGCACCAGGGACAATCGCTCAATTCACGAAAATAGTAATGACCGCTGTGCAGGTCGCATTTTTTGAGCGCCTTCGCCAGCGCGTCGAGTTGCTCGATCCACTCGCGTGGCCGGGGCCGATCCGTTGTCAAAAACGCGCGGCGAAACAGCCTCACGAATAGCGACGGCATGGAATCGAGCGCCAGTGTGCCGGGAGGTTGCTGCATCTTCCGCGCTTCGGCGTCAACGCCGTAGGCGAAGCGATACTCCCTGATCGCCCGCTCCAGCGGCATCTCTCCCGCGCCCAGATACCTGCCTGAAAACGGATGCCGGCCCATAAAGAGAAGCTGAAAGATCACGACCGCCAACCCGAAGCAGTCGTGTTCCTGTTCGCGATCTATGTCGCGGAAGGCGACGCCCTGCAATTCCGGCGGCGTGTATTCCGGAAATCCGCCTTCGCAGCGATAGGTCTTTCCCTCGGCCGAGACCTGGAAGCTGTCGACATCCAGCAGGTAGACCGTGGCCTTCCTCGTGACCAGGATGTTTTTGGGGTTCACGTCGCCGATCACCAGGCCGTGTTCGTGGATGGCGGCGACGGCTCGCGCGATGTTGGCCGCAACGTAAATCAGAAACGCCCACGACGCCTCGGGGAATTTTTGCAGCCGGCTCTTCGGGCTGTGCAGCGCATGTACCTCTTCGGCCTGGCTGATCTTCTTCATCACGAACCCGACGACCTCTCCATCAGGCGCCTCGCGCAGCGTCGAGACTGGCCAGGCTGAGATGTTGAACAACCTTTCATTGCCGAGGCGCGACAGGACGACGAGTTTCTCGGCCTTCTCCGGCGGAGGCG
>DASTMP010000346.1:0-6250 GCA_035714085.1 Blastocatellia bacterium | reverse complement strand
TTTTCCAATCTCATCATTGATCACCAGATCGGCGATTCCGTCTATCGGTGTGGGCGTGCGGTTGATGATGATCAAAGCCGCGCCGTTCCGCTTCGCCAGTTCGGGCAGCGCCGCCGCCGGATAGACGACCAGCGACGATCCAACAGCCAGGAACACGTCGCAGTCGTAGCATGACTCCACAGCCAACTCCATCTCTCGCTCGGGCATTGATTGGCCGAATGACACGGTCGCCGGTTTCAGCAATCCGCCGCAATTTTCGCATTCCGGGGCCGGGTCGCCAGCTTCGACTCTACCCACGGCTTCATCCATCGGGATGCGATCTCCGCAAGTCAGGCAGACCGCTTCGACGGTCGTGCCGTGCAATTCGATCACATTTGTGGAGCCGGCGCGTTGATGCAGACCGTCGATGTTTTGTGTGATCATCGCACGCAATGTTCCACGGCGTTCGAGTTCGGCGAAAGCCATGTGGCCCGCGTTCGGTTGGGCGTCGCGCATTTCGGGCCACGAGGCCACTTTCTGCCGCCAATATTCGACGCGGCCCGCGCGGCTTGAAACAAATTCCTGATACTCGATGATGCGGTTCGTCGCCCAGACGCCGTTGGGGCTGCGGAAATCGGGGATGCCGGATTCGGTCGAAATGCCGGCGCCGGTGAAGCCGACTATTCGGTTCGAATTTGCAATCAGTTCGACAGCTTGGTTGAAATTCATGGTCGAATGATAGCGCACACGATTGACAGCCGGGAACCGCTTTGACAATCTGATTCCCATTAACCCTGGGAGCGCAGGCTTCCTCGCCTGCGCTCCCGGGATGTATTGCGCGCTCCCAGGATGTATAGAAGGAGTAAAAATGAAATTCACAGGATCCCTGATCTGTTTAGCCTTCATGCTAGGGCTATTTGTCATCGCTTGCCAGCATTCATCAACGGACAACGCGAAAGGTTTGCATCCAACCGATGTAACCGCGACAACCAATGGCGCTCGCGACGCGCATTCATATTCAAATCCCGAACAGGTTCGTGTTCGCCACGTCGCGCTCAACCTTGATGTCCTGTTTGATCACAAAATTTTGAAAGGCCTGGCGACATTGACTATCGAACGCACGCAGGCCGGAGCTGATACGCTCAAACTTGACACGCAAGACCTGAAGATCATCAGCGTGTTAGCGTCGAGCGACGGAACCGGCTTCGCGCCGGCGCAGTTCACGCTTGGCGCGGCCGACAAGATTTTAGGCGCGCCGCTCACCATCCAACTGCCTCCGCAGGCGACAAAAGTCGCCATCGAATATGAAACCAGTCCGAACGCTTCTGGCGTGCAGTGGCTGGAACCTGCGCAGACGGCGGGTAAAAAGTATCCTTACGTTTTCACCCAATCAGAAGCGATTCACGCGCGAAGTTGGATTCCGCTGCAGGATTCGCCGGCCGTCCGCGTGACTTATACGGCCAACATTCGCACACCCAAAGGGTTACGCGCGGTGATGAGCGCCGGGGCCAAGCCATTCAACGCCGCCGCTGAGCCGGCGCAGACAGGCTATGCTTTCGACATGCCGCAGGCGATCCCGCCGTACCTGATTGCGCTCGCGGCGGGCGACATCGCGTTTAAATCGCTCGGCGATCGCACCGGCGTATACACCGAACCTGCGATGCTGGATAAAGCGGCGCGCGAATTCGAAGACACGGAAAAGATGGTGGCCGCGACCGAGCAACTTTACGGCCCTTACCGGTGGGATCGTTACGACATTCTGGTCCTGCCGCCGAGCTTCCCGATCGGCGGAATGGAAAACCCGCGATTGACTTTCGCCACGCCGACCGTTCTGGCCGGCGACAAGAGCCTGGTCTCGCTGATCGCGCACGAACTGTCACATTCATGGTCGGGCAACCTGGTGACCAATGCGACGTGGCGCGACTTCTGGCTCAACGAAGGCTTCACGACCTATCTGGAACGCCGCGTCACCGAGGCCATCTACGGGCGCGAGCGCGAAGAGATGGAAGCGGCGCTCGCGCTTCAGAACCTAAAAAAGGAGATGGAGGGTTTGCCGGATGCTGACCAGATTCTGCACGTCGATCTCACCGGGCGCGATCCTGACGACGGCTTCACGCTCGTGCCTTATGAGAAAGGCGCGCTCTTCTTGAGGCTCCTGGAAGAGACCTTCGGCCGCGAACGCTTCGATCAATTCCTGAAAGGCTATTTCGAGCGGTTCGCTTTTCAAAGCATCACGACCGACGATTTCATCGCGCATCTGAAAAAGAACCTGCTCGATCCGAACCCGCAACTCGCGGCGAAAATCTCGCTTGAGGAATGGATAAACAAACCCGGATTGCCCGCAAACGCTCCGAAGCCGCAGTCGGACGCCTTCGCGAAGGTCGAGGCGCAGGCCAAAGAATGGCTCGACGGAAAGACTCCGGCGGCGAAGCTCCAGACGAAGCAATGGTCAACCCAGGAGTGGCTCCATTTCCTGCAGTTCCTGCCGAAGCAGTTGAACGGCAATCAAATGAAAGAGCTGGATCAGGCTTTCGGCCTGACGAAGATCGGTAACGCCGAGATCGCGCATCAGTGGCTGCTGATTTCGATTCGCAACAACTACGAGACCGCCTATCCGCGCCTTGAAGACTATCTGACTTCGATCGGCAGGCAAAAATTGATCAAGCCTCTGTACGAAGAGTTGATGAAGACGCCGGCGGGTAAAGAGCGGGCGTTGAAAATTTATGCGAAGGCGCGGCCCGGTTATCACCCGATCGCGCAGACTGCGGTGGATAAGATCGTGAAAAAGGCGTGAGACCCCAAAAACACAAATGAAGAACACAAAAAACACAAATGAAGAACACAAAAAACACAAATATTCTTTGTGCTTAAGTCTCTTCTTTCCATCTGCGTTGTGACTTTTGTGTTCTTCTTTGTGATTTTGTGGTCAAACAGGTTTCCTCTCCATGTGATCAACTTCTGCGCCGAACACTTCTATCGTGAGACGGCTCAGATACGCTTCGCTCCACGAGTCCACGCCGGCGCCGTTCAAAAAATCGCGGGCATAAAGCTTCACCTCCGCGCGTTTTTCTTTCAGAACGCCTTGTCGGTTCATTTGGCGAAGCATTAGTCGTTCGCGCAAGGAGACGCGCCCGTCGAGAATGAAGCCCAGCAGGATTATCAGCTTGCAGAGCGCGGCTGAGGCGGCTGGCGCTTTGTTAAGCCTCTCGACGTAATCGTCCGGCAAGCGATGATATTTCTCACTCGGGATGTGAAAGAATTCGAGCAACGCCTTCGTCAACAGATAGTGGTTTTGATGAAAGTCACGTTTGCAGATGGCGACGTATTGCAGCGTATCGTAGAGCAATTCCCTCTCCGCCGCTGATAATTCGCGTCGCGGGAGGCGGGCGATCAGAAGGCCGATCAGCGTCTGGCCCATAATGATCACTCGCGCCTCGCGCATCACCGCGTGAACCGAATAGGCGTTGATCGCCATGTAGATCGGCATTCCGGCGAAATCGAGCAACGCGCGCACCGCATAACGCCCCAACAGCATCCTTACCAGAAACCTTACGACCTGGTTTGCAAACCAGCCTTTGAGCCTGAGAACGGTGTTGAAAAGAAAGAGCAGCCGCCTATCCAAATCTTGAAATGGGTCTATGCCGTACCGATTGACCTCAGTGGCCTTCTTTTCGAGGCCGATCTGAAGAATCGCATCGGCTCTTTCGGGTTTCGTGGCGCCGGTGATGAACCCCGTGGCGATGGCGATCTCATGCGCTCCGAAGATGTTCAACAGCGTCAGCAGGTAGAGTTCAATTGACGTGAGAGCCACGCACCAGAGAAGTTCGGCCCACGGCAGCCTGATCGCGCCAATCAACGGGAACGCAATCTTCATTGACGGAAAGAGGCTCGGAAAGCGGTAAACGGGCAGGTAATAGGTCAGAAAGCCAACGACCGAAAGCAGAGCCGCAAGAGCCATCACCATGCGCTGCATTTTGCGAATGTCTTCGATCTCCCGGTCGTTCAGCAAGTGCAATTGACCATCGGCGCCGATATCCCGCGCCGGCAGTTTTTGATAGAACAGATCGAAGTGGTTTCGCATCAGTATATAGTTCAACACAAAGTGGCAAAGGGACAAAGGGGCAAAGGAACAGCCAGGCGCCGCGCCGTCTCCTTTCCCGGTTCTTCCTTTGAACCTTTGAACCTTTGAACCTTTGTGTTGATCTTTTTCCGTAAACTCACGTAATCAACTCTAGTGAAGCGCGAAAGGCAAAACGCGTCCGCCGTAAACCAACGCGCCGACCTGCGTCCGATCCGGGAATGGCGGAAAGGCCAGCGTCGCTTCAAACGCCTGTCCTGGTTTCATGCGTATTCGCCCGCCCTGCGGAATCTGCCCCCCTCCCCAAAAGATCAAAGAAGAGGTTGGGGACGGTTTACTGTCATTCAATTTAAACTCGCGGCACTGCTCATCGAGCAGGTAAACGCGCCCTTTTTCGTTGACCGACCATCGTCCGGCGCTCATCCGGTAAATGGGCAGATAAAACTCCACCCCTCTGGCGGGCGCATCGTCGCCAGCATAAGCGACCAGACGAACGCGCGTCGCGTTCCTGTCGCTCACGATTGATTCAATAGCCAATTTCGGATTACCCGCGTCCTCGCCATCGCTTACACCGGATGGCCAACACGATCTCGCGCGGGCGAAGAATTCGTCAACGGCAGCTCTCTTCTCCGCTTCAGTGACGGTGTGCGAACAGCCCGAGAGGCAGAGGGAAAGAGAGAGCGAGAGAGCGAGAGAGCGAGAGAGCGAGAGAGCGAGAGAGCGAGAGAGCGAGAGAGCGAGGGAGCGAGAGAGCGAGAGACGAAGAGGCGCAGAGACGAAGAGACGCTTTTTATCTCCCGCTCTCCCACTCTCCCACTCTCCCGCTCTCCCACACTCCATTGCACTGTCTATCTCTCGATGTAGGGGCGCGATTGTACGATGTAAATCTGATTGCCGATTGTGACCCATTCTATGTCCTGATCGCGTCCGCCGAAGGCGCGTTCGATTTGCAGCGCGGCGCGGGCCAATCGACGCGCGACGGCGTCGGTCAGCACTCTGCGTTCCGTGTCAATTTTGATTTCCCGCACGCCGCCGCGTTCGTCGAAAGTCAGCATGGTGTCGTCGCCCGACCGCGTCAGAACGCGGGCCGCGCCCGTCCGCGGGTTGAAGATCAATTGCTCCGGCGCGCGGCGCCCCTCGACGACTCGAATCCCGAGTCCGCGTTTGGCGTTGATATATACCGAACCGCGGTCTTCTCTGTCGAACGGATTGGTCGTGATCAGGACGCCCGCGGCTTCGGCGTTGACGCCTTCCTGAATCAAGACGGCCGGGTAGACGGCCGAATGATTGATGCCGAAGCTCTCGCGGGCTTCGTAGGCTTCGTAATTCCACAGCGACGCCCAGACGGTTTTGATCGCTTCCACGAGCGCGTTGTCGTCGCGCACGTTCGGCACGGTGCTGTATAAACCCGCGCCGCTGAAATTGGGCAGGTCTTCCGAATTGGTCGAACTGCGAACGAAAACGCCTTTATCGCCGAGCAGTTCGCGCCGTCTCGCGATTACGGCGTGGGTGAATTCTTCGTTAATCCTGCCCTGTTGGATCTTCGCGCGCAATTCGGCGAGCCGCTGTTTGCGATAGGCTGGGTCGTGATTGAAACGGTCATTGCCCAGCATCTCGACGATTGGTTCTTCCAGACGGTTTTCTTCGATGAACCGCGCATAGTGAAAGAAGGGAATCGAGAATCCCGGCGGCACGATGACGTTTCGGACCGCGCCGGCGCGGGCGGCGCGCATGATCTCGCCCAGGTTGGCCGATTTCGCGCCGAAGCGCTTCGCGTCGCTTTTGCGCTGGTCTTTCAGTTCGGTCAATTGTTTGAATCCCAGGTCGGCCTCGGGCGTGAGCAGGTCGGAGCGTTTGGCCAGACGCCGCCCAACTTCCAAGGTTTCGTTCGTCTCGGCGGGCCGCAGCGTGTAGCCGTCTTCGCGAGCCTGGAAATAAACGAACTTTCCTTCGAGGGGCTTGAACAGCCGGTCGGCGTCCTTGATGTACGCGTTCGGCGCGCCCCAGCCTTTGGCGAGCAGGTTGACGTGCGCCAGCGGAGCCGAAGAAGTTGTGGTAATCACGCCCTGAAGCGGCGTCAGCGAGATGGGCGCCTCGCGGAAGATGGCGATCTCGTTGCGGTCGATGGTCGTCTCATCGGTCATTCGATCGATGATCCGCAATACGCCCACGGCCGCCGCCGCGTTCAGCGCC
>DASTMP010000345.1:0-6322 GCA_035714085.1 Blastocatellia bacterium | reverse complement strand
AAATTGGGCGGAAGGCAATACCTACAACGCGGGCGACTCCGTCATATACAACGGCGCGACTTACACCTGTCTTCAAACCCACACGGCCTACGTCGGCGCCGGTTGGACCCCGGCCTCGACGCCGTCCTTGTGGCGCACGGGTGGATCGTGTACCGGCAGCCCGACGCCCACTCCCACTCCGCCTCCCACGCCAACGCCAACTCCAACACCGGGGCCAACTCCTACACCGACGCCGAATCCGGGCCCAGGATGCAGCGGAATTCCGACCTGGACTGCGACTGCGATCTTCACTGGCGGACAGCGCGCGACCCTGAATGGCCTCATTTACGAAGCCAAGTGGTGGACTCAAAACCAGAATCCTGCGACCAACTCCGGCCCAGACGGCCCCTGGCGGCTTATCGGCCCTTGCGGCCCGACGCCAACTCCAACTCCTACACCGGCGCCAACTCCTACGCCGACGCCATCGCCAACGCCAATACCGCCGCCGGTCGGGACGCACAAGACGATCACATACTTCACCCAATGGGGCATCTATGGACGTAACTTCAAGGTTAAGGATCTGGACACCACCGGGATGGCGAGCAAGCTGACGCACATTCACTACGCCTTCGGCAACATCAACGAGCAGGGGCTATGCTTCGAGGCCAACCAGACAGGCCAGGGCGACGCCTGGGCCGATTACCAGCGTAGGTTCAACGCCGACGAATCGGTTGACGGCGTCGGTGACGTCTTCGATCAGAAGCTGGCCGGCAATTTCAACCAACTCAAGAAGCTCAAGCAAAAGTACCCGCACCTCAAGGTGATCTTCTCGTTAGGCGGCTGGACCTGGTCGAAGTTCTTCTCCAACGCTGCGCTGCCATCCAACCGGCAGGCTTTCGTGCAGAGCTGTCTCGACCTATTCATCAAGGGCAACCTGCCGGTGTTCGGCGGCGAGCCGCAAGGCGGCCCCGGCTCTGCCTTCGGCGTCTTCGACGGCATAGACATCGACTGGGAGTGGCCGGGAAGCGAGGGCAACACGGGCAACGTGATCCGGCCGGAGGACAAGGCGAACTTTACAGCGATGTTGGCCGAGTTCCGCTCTCAACTCAACGCCTATGGCGCGCAGGTTGGGCGCTCCTACACGCTGAGCGCATTCCTGCCCGCCGATCCGAGCAAGATCGACGCCGGCTTCGAGGCGAACAGGATCTTCTCTTCCCTCGACTACGCCACGTTACAGGGATACGACTTCCACGGCGCATGGGAGAGCCAGACTAACCATCAATCGCAACTCTTCAGCCCGCCGGACGACCCGCACCCACTCAGGTTCTCGGTCCACAACGCGGTCACAGCCTGGGTCTCGCGTGGCGCGCCCGCGGCCGAACTCATCATCGGCGTGCCCGCATACGGGCGCGGCTGGAGCGGCGTCCCGAGCGACCGCAACGGGCTATACCAATTGTCAGCCGGCCCGGCGCCGGGCACGTTCGAGGCTGGCATCGAGGATTACGATGTGCTCAAGAACCGCCCCGGCCCACGCTTCCGGGACTCGACGAACGGGGCGTTCTGGCTCTACGACGGCAACGTGTTCTGGTCGTATGACGACCCGATACTCATCGAGTTCAAGGGCTCATACGTCAAGGCCAACGGATTAGGCGGCCTGATGATGTGGTCCGCAGACGGTGATGACGGGTCACTGGTCAATGCGATGTTCAACAGCTTGAGGTAGTTGTAGTTTGACAATAAAGTCTTAAACTAATGTTTCAGTGATTACATACGACCATTGACGAGGCGTGTCTCTCGCCGCTAATGCGACGAGAGACACGCCCTTCATCCACAACCGAACCAAGCCCTTGATCTTGATCCATCGGCCGCCAGGTGACCACAGTACGTCTGCCAGGCGCCTCATAAAATAGATCTTCCGTGATTTTGATATTTCAGCTTAGGTTCCGGCTGCGCAAACTGTCCTTCGCCAAAACACCATTCTGCCGCAAGACGCTTCACTTTGGCTTCAACTAATATCGGCTAGCAATGTTAGGTCTGGTTTTCTATGCTATTGAAAATGAGGTTTTGGCGAAGGACAGGAGGAGCAAACTCGAATTCGCGATATAAATCCTCTCTGACAATTTTATTATAGCAAAGTCTTGCTCGGAATGCATGTTTTAGACCCTCAAGAAACACCATCAAAAACTTGCCTGAATTTTCCCACTGTAGATGATGTCGCGTGCTGACTTCGGAGCCGAAGAAGGCGCGCTCTCAAAACAAAGAGAGTTCTCAATGAAAGAAGATTCGATGGCCCGTGGCGCCTTCGCGCACGTGTTCCATCCGGTTCATCTAAAGTCAAAGGAGAAACTCGCATGAACAGCTTTTTGCACGCCTCGCAATCACACACTCCGTGTCCCGACCGCGCGGATCGGCCCGGCGACAAGCCAGCGCGGCGCGATGCGACAGACGGGCGTGGTCTGCTCGATCGCATTCTGAACATGCCAAGCCTCGAGCAGGTCGTCCCCCGACTGCAGCCCGATCTGCTTCACCGGGTCATTCAGACCTGTGGGCTTGAGGATTGCGGCGAGATCGTGGCGCTGGCGACGCCGGAGCAGTTGGCGCGCATTTTTGATCTCGACTTGTGGCGCGCCGCCCAAGCCGGCCGGGACGAGCAGTTCGACGCCGACCGTTTCGGCGTGTGGCTCGAAGTGCTGGTGGAATCCGGCGCCGCCGCGGCGGCGCAGAAGCTTGCGGGGATGGATGTTGACCTCGTGATCACCGGGCTCGCGCAGCACGCTCTCGTCTACGACATTGCGGCGGTTACGCCCTATGAGACGACGGATGGAGAACTGATCACCTTCTACGCGGACGCTATTCGCGTATTTGATGATGGGCTCAAATTCGACGTCGGCGGCTACCTGCTCTTGGCCAAGCGCGCCGACTCCTGGGAGGCGATCGTTGAGGTCCTGACGTCCCTCGACGCGTGGCATCCCGACTACTTCCATCAAGTGATGCAGGGCTGCCGTGCGCTCTCAAACTCCGGGCGCGAGATCGATGGGCTGGACGACCTGCTCTCCGAGGGGGATCAGGCCATGCTCGATCTGGCGGTCGATCGTGAAGGACGCCGGGAGAAACAAGGGTATGTGACGCCCGCGCAGGCCCGCGCGTTCCTACAGATGTCGCGGGAGCTTCGGCTCGGGAGCGACGCCGCGCCGCCCCCCAACCCGCTCGCGGGCGCATATTTCCGGGCCATCGACGAGACGAGAGCGGCGGACTTCGACAGCGCGTCAAGCGAACCCGGGCTTTTGGCGGCCGGATCAGAAGCGACGACTGATCCGCCCATCCCTGAGGACTTCGCGGAGGCGGTCGCCGCGATCTTCGAGGTACTCCTTGATGCGGGGATCCTCGCGCAGCCGCCTCGAGCATTCCTTGGCGGATCAGAGGCTCGCGCGCCACGTCTCGGCCATATCCGAGCGCGCCTGGAGTTCGCGTTTGACCAGGACCAGGCGGCCTATTCGGCGAGGAACGAGGAACTCGCCTATCTTGCGAACACGCTCATGGCCGGATGTTCAATTCAGGCGCGGTCTTTTACGGCGCAGGAGGCGTCAGATGCGGCCATCGCGATCTGCAACCTTGGTCTGGAAAACTGGCCGCCGCGCTGGCTCCCGGCGAACGCAACGGCGCCGCCCATCTCCTTCCTCATCGATCACGACCTTGTCAGCGTATTCCAGGTCGGGTGGACGGTCCTTCATTGCGAAATCAGCATGTACGCGGCGGAACAACTGATCGGAGTCCTGGGCCGTATGCGGTGTGGCGACCGCGAGATTCAGGCGGGGCTGGATGCGCTTCGAATCGAGATGGCGAAACATTGGCAGGCCGGCGCGCCGTGGCGCGCCCGGGACGCGCTGGATGTGATTGCGACCCTGGATCTGCTGGCGTGGGCCGTCCTGCTCGCGTTGATTGACGAATGCCCAGCGCTGCACGCGGGCGTCGGCGCAGCGCTGGACTCACGAACGCTCTCTGTCAGCGCCACTGACTTCGAGTTCATTTCGGAGAACAAACAGATCGCGTCTGTCCGCGAATTCATGCAGTCACTGCCGGAAACACTGAGCCGCTGACCGGCCAGCGGTGTCTTTTCGATATCGAATAAGGAATTTAAAAAGGAGATAAATATATGAGTTCATATGTGCTTGGTTTTCAGGACATTGACAAAACAAAATTCATGGTCGTTGGGGGTAAAGGCGCGAACCTGGGGGAACTTTCCAAGATTGAAGGAATACGTGTACCAGATGGCTTTTGTATTTCTACTGATGCCTTTAAAAGAATCATTGGGGAAACGTCGTCGATTAACGAACTACTTGATAAGTTATCGCTTCTAAAGATGGAAGACCGGGATAAAATCGGTGAACTTAGCGGTGAGATTCGCAGGTTCATCGAAGGGATAGCCATCCCTGAAGACATTAATGAAGAGATCACCCGCCTTCTCACCAGGCCTGGAGAAAAAAATGCCTATGCAGTACGATCCAGCGCAACTGCAGAGGATTTACCGACTGCCTCCTTTGCAGGCCAGCAGGATACGTATTTGAACATTATTGGAAAGAAGGCAATCCTAAAGCACATCAGCAAGTGCTGGGCATCGCTATTTACCGAGAGGGCAGTAACCTACCGCCTTCAAAACGGCTTCGACCACCGTAAAGTCCACCTGTCTGTGGTTGTTCAGAAAATGATCTTCCCGCAGGCGGCAGGAATTTTGTTTACTGCCGATCCCGTCACTTCTAATAGGAAGGTGTTATCCATTGATGCTGGCTTCGGACTTGGTGAGGCCTTGGCCTCCGGCCTGGTAAATGCTGATATCTATAAAGTGCGTAACGGCAAGGTGATCGATAAGAAGATATCCACCAAGCTCGACTTTGGCCATTTACGCGGCGTAACAGACCGCATCAGTTAAGCGCTCCAGTAACGAGCGCGGGACTTTTACAACATCGCTTTTATTTCCCGACATTGAAAAATGGCAACTGCTCCACAAATAACGCCTTACGATCGCTATCGCATCCGCGAAGGTCGGCGTCTGCTTTTCATACCAGGCGGCTGTGCGAACAGGCTTGACCTCGGCTTTGATCAGCCGGTCGGCCATCAACGTGACCATCGAGAACAATCCGAAAAGCGCCGGCGTCGTTCGAGCAATCGCCAGGTCGCTCCATTGTCTCTGGGTTTCTATTCCCAAATGCGCCCGCGCCTCTTCAAAGCTTACTTCCATCCGCCAGCGTCGCACGAACCAACTCAGAATCTGCAGCGGCGTATGCCCGAGATTTGTCGACAACAACGCCTGCGGCTCAAACTCACCCAAAGGATCACGGATCAACACCCAACGAATCGGGACTGGCATATTCCGGCAGCAGTACCAGACGGCGGTCTCGGTATAGACTTCGACTACGCGCTTTTGCCCTCCGTACCAATGATCGACCTCGATCTTCGTCCACTTCGTTTTAGGATTGTCGAGTACCTGCTGTGGAGAAGGCCGGCGCTCGCCTTTGACCCGCGGTCGTCCGGTTTGCCCCTTCTGGCGTTTTGGGGCCGGATCATAGAGTTGCGCATCCAGGCGCAGCCGTGTGATCAGAGCGATCCGTGGCGTACTGCTCACCAGGTAAAGCAAATCAAGCACGGCAAAGCTGCTATCGCCAACGAAAATCACATCTCGACCAGGCAGGAAGCGGGCGATCAGTTGAATGACCTGCCAGGCGCGATCGGTCAGCCGTTGATGCCGACGCTTGCGCTCGGCGTAGTATCGTTCCGATGGGCAAAGCACAGTCAGGAATGGCAGCCCCCAGACGCAACCAGCCCAGGGGATCGTGACCAACAGCATGCAGCACAACCACCTCAACCCACTTGCCTTGACAAAGTGCGAGTGCGAGGAGCGAACCGGATCGCGGTAGATCCCTTTGGCTTTGATCTTCTCGCCGCGCCGTCGTTCGATCGTGTCGTCGATCCCAATCACCAATTCGCCGCCTGGCGCAAAAGTGGTGACCAGCAGGCGCAACAAGATGCGGCTCGCCGCCAAAGACGACCATCGCGCCCGGTTCAAGACCCGATGGTAGTTGACGAAGCATTTCTCCTGGCTCAACCCCATGACACGCAGACAAGCGGTCACAGTTCGTCGGCCAAGCGCCAGGATGGCTCCGACCAGCAAGACTTTGGCATGCTCCCAGACAGGCTTGGAGAACAAGGGCGCAAATTCTACAATCAACGGCAACAACTCGGCAGGCAGTGTTTGCAATTGAAGACCTCTCTTGGAAAAAGTGGTCTTCAGCTTAGGCTGTCTGCCGTTGTTTTTTCAAAGATCAAAAATGGCCAAAGTCGAGCTGAG
>DASTMP010000344.1:0-13296 GCA_035714085.1 Blastocatellia bacterium | reverse complement strand
CACTTCAGCATCCTGCAATACGCTCAGAGTGAAGAGCAGAGCGTCAGAGTCAAGCCGCTGCCGCGCGCTTTCCAACCTCAACCACTCAATTACGACCATCGGATTCTGCTGCTGGCGTTTTTCACAGGGCTGCCCGGAGCGATTGTGGCGTTGATCCTGCTGTGGAAAGGTTATGTCTGGAAGGGCGAATTCGACACGAAGACGCAATGGACGCTGACGGTCTTTATCATCACCTGTTGGCTCGGTTGCGCCCTCGCCTTGCGCGAACGCGTGGTGACGCCGCTGCAAACGTTGTCGAACTTGCTGGCGGCATTGCGCGAAGGCGACTATTCGATTCGCGGGCGCGCCACGAAGAAAGACGACCCGCTGGGCGACGTGGTGCGCGAGGTGAACGCGCTCGGCTCGACGCTGCGCACGCAGCGACTGGGCGCGATGGAGGCCGCGGCGCTGGCGCGTACGGTTATGGCCGAGATCGAGGTCGCGGTCTTCTCGTTCGACGGCGAACGGAAGCTGCGTCTGGTCAACCGCGCGGGCGAGCGGCTGCTCGCCCGTCCGGCGGAACAATTGCTGGGGCGCGACGCCGAAGAATTGCGACTGGATGATTGTTTGGAGGGCGAAGCGGGGCGGACCTTGCAGCGAACTTTCCCAGGCGCGTTGGCCAGAGAGCCTGGCAGATGGGGAATGCGCCGCAGTTCGTTCCGCCAGGATGGCAAACCCCATCACCTGATCGTTATCGCCGATCTGAGCCGCGCGTTGCGTGAAGAGGAGCGATTGGCATGGCAGCGCCTGGTGCGCGTGCTAGGTCACGAGCTGAACAATTCGCTCGCGCCGATCAAATCGATTGCCGGAAGCCTGGAGAGCCTGATGGCGCGGCCGGAGCGCCCCTTCGATTGGGAAGCGGATTTGCAGCGCGGTCTGGCGATCATCTCCTCGCGCGCCGAGGCTCTAAACCGCTTTATGACCGCTTACGCGCAGCTCGCGAAATTGCCACAGCCCGATCTCCAGTCGATGGACGCCGGCGCCTGGATTCGCCGCGTGACGAGCCTCGAGACTAGATTGAAGATCGAGCTGATCGCTGGCCCCGAATTGACGATCAACGGCGACCGGGATCAGTTGGAACAGTTGTTGATCAACGTCATCCGCAACGCTGTCGACGCGACGCTGGAGACCGGCGGCGGCGCGCTCGTGACCTGGAGAGTGAACAAATCATTCCTTGAAATCTCAGTCGAAGACGAGGGCCCCGGACTGCCCCACACCTCGAACCTCTTCGTCCCGTTCTTTACGACCAAACCTGGCGGATCGGGCATCGGACTCGCGCTCAGCCGCCAGATCGCCGAAGGCCACGGCGGAATGCTGACGCTCGAAAACCGCGCGAGCGGTCGCGGCTGCGAGGCCCGACTGCGACTGCCTTTGTGAATTCACCATTTATCATCCGGTTTTCTGACATTTTTCTTTACGCCCCGGAACGTTTGGGCTACTCTCTCGCTGGCCACATCCGCAGACCCACTTGACGCTGTCGCGATTCTCAGCGGCGCCGAATGACCACGCGATAGGCCAACACCCAACAAACTCTCTGACATTCACCGCAGACAGGCGCTACTTAGGCCGACGATCGTCCGTCGCCAGCCTGGCTATACAGATTCGCGTAATGCGCCAACGTAACACCGGAGGAATTCGACATGTCGCATCGTGGAGAAATGGCGGCGCGCCTCGCCGAGTTGCCTTTCATGCTCACCGAACGGCCATACACCCAGAAGGAGTTGATAGACTACTTTGGGGTTGATCGCAAAACCATCAAGCGCAGCATTGACGCTCTGACGGAGCATAGCGGTATTTATGAAGAACGCGACGGGCGGCATGTTTACTATCGCGCCAGGGGCGATTTCAAACCTCCGCCACTCACTCCCGCCGAAGTAGCGACATTGCTGCTCGCCCAGGAGGCCATAGGGACGACTGGCTTAACGGCGATCAGTTCGCCCTTCGCCAAACACGCCCGATCAATGCTGGCGAAGGTGCGGGCCTCGCTGCCCCAAAGTTTGCGCGAGAGAATGGAGACGATGCTTTCCGTTTACGGCTCTGCCACCGCGCCCGCCAAAGACTTCGCCGATTACGCCGGAACCATTGACCAACTGGCGATGGCCGCCGTCGAGCGCCGCCGCGTCTGGATGCGCTACTACTCGCTGCACAGCGGCGAAACCAAGGACCGCAAGCTCGACCCTTACGCGGTATATTTCGACCCCGACGGCGCAACCATCAAAGTGATCGGTTACGATCACAACCGAAAAAACATCATCCCGTTTTCCATAGACCACATCCGCGAGCTGCGCGAAGCCGGCGAATCTTTCGCTCGCCCATCCGATTTCGATCTCCGCGAATTTTTGGCCGAGAACTGTTTCAACGGCTTTCACGGCAAGCCGATCAAAGCGCGGTTGCGGGCTTACGGCGTAACAGCCTGCGTCTTCGCCGAGCGGACTTTCCATCGCTCGCAACGCGAGATCGAACGCGTTCCGGAGGGGGCCAAAAGGCCGGATTCCATCACCATCGAGATGGAGGTCGCCGGCGGACGCGGCCTCGTGCGCTTTATTCTCGGTTGGGCGCCGGACATCGAAGTCCTTTCCCCGACTGAGCTTCGTCGCGAAGTCGCCGAAGTCCACCGCCGATCCCTGGGACGTTTTGCCGATGGCGAGTGAATTTTTTTCGATCTGCGGTCAACAGTGTCCCGTCCTTGCCCGGTGTCGGTTGTAAGCTGCCTCGCGGCGCTAGGAAATCCGGAAAGCAGACTATGAGGAAGAATAATGACATCCGAAATACCGCTTGAAACTCTAATCCGATTCTGGGCCAAGACCACGCACGATAAAGATCGGTATCCGAACGCCTACCATCCGCTGATCTGCCATATGATTGATGTGGCGGTGGTTGCGCTGGTGATGTGGGAAGAGGTTTTGCCAAATGCTGCGAAGAAGCGGATCGCCCGCTCATTTGGGCTTCCGACTGATAAGGACGGGCTTGAACTCATAGGAAGAATTGTAGCGTGGATTGCCGGTCTCCACGATCTAGGCAAAGCGTCGCCTCCGTTCACCTTGCGTGACACAGACCAAAATCTGCGTCAGATATATGACGCTACTCCTTTCAGCGCCAACCGCCTGCTCCGTCTCCCCGCGCCGCGCGATGCGCCGCATGGCTACGTAACTGCTAGCGAGCTGCCAGAGATACTGCAAAAAGATTTCGGCCTGCCTGCCATCGTAGCTGAGCGTATCGGTGTAATGATCGGCGGCCATCACGGCGTCTTTCCCCGCAGCCTGCAACTGAACGAGATTCATCAAGTCGAGTCTTTCAGAGGTAATCACAACTGGCAACAGGCACGACGCGCATTGGCGCTTGAACTGGCGCGATCGCTCGGTGTTCTTCCGCTGCCCGTGATTTCAACTATGTCGCTACAGGACAACGCAGACACAATGCTTTTGGCAGGGTTAGTTTCAGTTGCGGATTGGATTGGCTCCAATTCCACCTTCTTTAAGTGCGAAGTGAATGATTCGCGCAACCCGCAAGCCATCGACGCCAAAACTTACTGTGCAAAAGCTAGGCAGCTAGCGCGGCAAGCGCTGGGCGAATTGCGCTGGCTCGACTGGCCCGCGCCGATCGAAACGACGAAATTCGAGGAGTTGTTTCCAACCTTGCGGGGAACGCTTCGTGACTTACAGAGCGCCGCCGTTGATCTGGCTGATACATTGACTACGCCTGGCATCGTCATTGTCGAAGCGCCGATGGGAGAAGGGAAGACCGAAGCGGCAATCTTTCTGGCCGATCATTGGAATGCGCTGCTGGAGCAACGTGGTTGCTATTTCGCGCTGCCGACGCAGGCCACCAGCAATCAGATGTTCGGTCGCGTGAGGGATTATCTGGCCAGGCGCTACGCTGACAGCCGCGTCCTGCTCCAACTGCTACACGGACATGCCGCGCTGTCGGCTGAGTTTGAAGCTCTGTTGAAAGAAGGCGCGAAGCCAAACCAGTCGCTACAACTCAACGGCGTTCATGGTGAAGATGTGAATCGGGGCGATTGTTGCGCGGCCAGCGTCGCGGCGGCGGAGTGGTTCACGTATCGCAAACGAGGATTGCTGGCGCCGTTCGGTGTCGGCACGGTGGACCAGGCGCTGATGGCGGCGCTGCAAACCAAGCACGTCTTCGTCCGGCTCTTCGGTTTGTCGCACAAGACCATCATCATTGACGAAGTTCATGCCTACGACGCTTATATGTCAGCGCTGCTAGAACGGCTGCTGAGTTGGCTGGCCGCGCTGAAATCCCCCGTCGTGCTGCTCTCGGCCACGCTGCCGAAGAAACGACGCGACGCGCTTATCAAAGCCTACCTGACCGGGCTTGGCGCATCGGATGTCAAAATGACTGGCGGTGAAGAAGACAGTTACCCGCGCATTACCTGGGCGACGCGGGATTCTGGTGGCGTGCGCCGTCTGCAAACATCCACTCAGAACTCGCGTTCGCTCAAGCTACGGCTGGTGGATGGCGATATCTTTAAGCTGGCCGAACAACTGCAAGACGCGCTTAGAAATGGTGGCTGCGCGACGGTGATCTGCAATACTGTGCGGCGCGCGCAGGATGTTTACGAAGCCCTCAGGCCATTCTTTCCCGGCAAATCCGATGATGACCTGCCGGCGCTCGACCTGCTACACGCTCGTTACCTCTTCAAAGATCGCGCGGAACGCGAAGCGCGGACGCTCAAGCGATTCGGCAAGCCCGGAGATGATGTCCGCCGCCCGAACCGCGCCGTGCTCGTTTCAACTCAGATCATCGAACAGAGCCTCGATCTGGATTTCGACTTGATGATCATGGAACTCGCGCCGGTTGACCTGATGTTGCAACGCGCCGGTCGTCTGCATCGTCATCAGCGCGGCGAAGCTGACCGCCCGATTAATCTGCGCGAGCCTCAGCTTTGGATCATCGCGCCCTCAATCGGCGAGGACGGACTGCCCGATTTCGGCGTGAACAAGCGGGTCTATGACGAACACATCCTGCTGCGTTCGTGGTTGGAAGTGAAAGACGGTAAGCCAATCGCAATTCCAGAAAACATCGAGAGTCTGATCGAAGCGGTCTACGACGCCGAGCGCCCCTGCCTGCAGGAGGCTTTGGCCGCGCACTGGCAGCAAACCAAAGCCAGGATGCTCAAGAAGCTGCAAGCGAAGGAGGCCAAAGCCAAACCGGTGCGGATTCTGCCACCGTGGGATGAAGAACTTCTCCATGACTTCAACCGCGAGTTGGACGAAGACAACCCGGAGAAGCACAAGTCGCTACAGGCGCTGACCCGCGATGACGGGACACCCAGCGTGTCAGTCGTCTTTCTCACGCAGGAAGAAGCGGATCGCCTCGCGCTCAAACAGAGACCCGATCTGCCCGTCGCCCGATTTCTGCTCGAACGTTCGGTCAGTATCAATAATTTCGGAGCAGTTGATGCGCTGCTCGACAAGAACCGCGACGATCCGACGCCGCCCGCCTGGCGCGATTTCGCGATGCTTCGTCATCACAAGCTGATCGTGGTTGATCGCGAAGGCAAACAGCGGATCAAAGATCATCTATTCCGCGTTCATCCCGAACTCGGAATAGTCGTCATCAAACTTTCACCGGAGGAAGCGTAATGCCCGAATTCAATCTGGTAGACCGTGAGTGGATTCCCTGTCTGATGCGCGACGGCAACCAGCCGCGCGAATTGAGCCTGCGCGATGTGTTGCTCGAAGCGCACAACATCCACGAAGTGTTCGATGATTCACCGCTTGTCACCGTCGCTCTGCACCGCTTGTTGCTGGCCATCTTGCATCGCAACTTCGGCCCGGCGAGATTCGGCGAATGGAAGGAATTGTGGAAATGCGGCGCATGGGACGGTCAGGTGATAACGAAGTACCTTGAACAGTGGCGACATCAGTTCGATCTTTTCGATCAAACGCGACCATTTTACCAAGTCAAACGGATGGCCAACGCAGGGCTACAACCAGCCACGCTGCTGGCGTTGGAAATATCTGGTAGCCAAGCCACACTGTTTGATCACAACTTCGATGCTACTCCGCCAGCGATGTCCGCCGCTTCAGCCGCGCGCTATGTCATTGCCCGTCAAGCCTTCTCAATCGGTTTTGGCAAGAGCGAGCCGTTCTATTTGCAGGACTCCATTTTAGTCCGGGGCCTTACGTTTCTAGTCTTTGGCAACAACCTTTTTGAAACATTGATGTTGAACATGCTGATTTACACCAGATCGCGCCCGGTGGAATGGAACGGAGAAGATTTGCCAGTGTGGGAGCAGGAGGAACCGGCGGCGCCGGAGAAGGTCGGCACACTAGCAACCGGTTATTTGGACTATTTGACTTGGCAAAGCAGGCGCATTCATTTGCTTGCCAGTGACGATTCACCGAAGACGCGACAATGCCAGATTCAACAGAATCTTGTACTGGCCGATGCGCAAGGCATACTCGATCCGTTCAAGTGTTACCGCGAAGTCAAAGAAAAGGGCTTGCAGCCGATGCCCCTGAATCCTGCTAAAGCCCTTTGGCGTGAGAGCCACACGCTTTTTCAACAGACGACGCAAACCAAACGCAGACCGGAAGTCTTTGAATTGGCGGCGCGCGTTGAAGCTGCGCGGCGTTGTGGCGAGATCGAAGCTCAGCCGGCCTATTCGTTCGCAGCCTATGGTTTTGCCACGAAGATCGGCCAAGCTGCTAACGTTGAGTTCTGGTCGCGCGAACGCTTGCCTTTGCCGCTGACCTATTTAACCGAGCCGTACCTTGTTGAATCCCTGAGGCTCGCGCTTAAGTTAGCCGACGATGTTGGCGAGGGCTTGAAAGATAGCATCCGGCTGCTGGCAAGGTTATTGATCGCTCCGCTCTCCAACGACAAGAACGCTCGCCAGCCGGATGCTGGTGATGTGAGCAACCTTGTCAGCGGATTTGCCTCGGAGGAGTTTTACTGGGCGCGATTGGAACCGGCCTTCAAAAAGCTGCTGACCGATCTGCCTGAAGATCAACGCGCCAACCGAGCCGCGGAAGACTTGCCGGATACGCGGGCGGCGACCGAATGGGCGCGCATGTTGCTCGAAACCGCCCGCGCCGCATTGAGCAAAACTATTAACAGCCTCAGCGGTTCCGCCCGCGAACTCAAAGCCGGAGCGGAAGCCGAGCGACGCTTCAACGGCTTGATGAAGCGAATCCGCGAGACTCATCCACGACTCTTTCCACCAAAACCAGAAACCGGAGGTGAAGAATGAATGCGGGAGTGAAGACTGAATCATTCGATGCGCGAGCCATCAGGCCGTTCATCGAATCGCTTGAACGACTCTACGTTAACGAAGAGCGCGGGGCGTTGGCGGCCTTGCGCCGGGGCTTGGGCAGAGCGCCAGGTATGGCGATGGAGATGCATCCTTACGTCGTGCCGTTCACCCGCGATCTGAGCCGGCGGCAGGAAGACGCTTTTTACATTGTTGCGGCGCTCTTCGGGCTTTACCCGCGCGAAAGCTGGCGAGGCGGCGCAGGGGAGAAGTTCTCCAACCTCGGCGCGTCGCTGAAACTTTTGAAGAAAGAGAAAGACAGCGGTGGCGTCGAGCGCCGCTTCGTCGCTTTGCTCAATTGCCGAGCGGAAGATTTGCCTGATCACCTGCGCCAGTTCATCGGTTTGCTCAAGGCTAATGACATCCCGGTTAATTGGGGACAATTGCTCAACGACGTGATCCGGTGGGATTACGACGAATACGTGCAGCGCAACTGGGCCAAAGCCTTCTGGGCCGCCGACCCGAAACCGGAAACAATCGGAACCGACGCCGCGCCCGAAACGGACGCTTCAACCGAAGACTAACCACAAGGAGAAATCAAAACCATGTTTATCGAACTTCACATCATCCAGAACTTCGCGCCATCCAACCTCAACCGCAGCGATACGGGTTCGCCGAAAGATTGCGAATTCGGCGGCGTGCGGCGCGCCCGCGTCTCCAGCCAATGCTTCAAACGCGCGATTCGCCGCGAAGGGAATTTCGCTCAGCTTCTGGAAAAGCTCGGCGGCAGCGTGCGCACACGGCGGCTGGTGATCGAGATTGCCAAAGCCATCGAAGTCAAGACCGGCGAGCATGACGTACCGACCGACAAGACCGTCAAGTTAGTCTCGGAAATCTTCAAGGAAGGCGGCATAGAGCGCCCCGAAGTGAAGAACAGCAAAGAAGGGGCTGAAGCCGAGAAGGACAACACCAAGTTGATTCTGTTTATGAACCGGCAGGCGATCGCCGATATGGGCGCCGTGTGCAAAGACAAATTGGAAGTCCTGAACGGCAAGGATAAAGAGGCCAGAAAAGAGGTGCTCGATGAATTAGGCAAAATGTTGGTTCGTTCAGCGAAAACTCCCGACATTGCGCTCTTCGGCCGGATGGTTGAGGTCAAAGGCAGCACTCCTTTTGGCCAGTATCAACTCGGTGTGGACGCCGCCTGCCAGGTTGCGCACGCCATCTCCACGCACAAGAGTGGCATCGAATTCGACTTCTACACTGCCGTTGATGATCTTTTGCCCAAGGGCGAAACGGGCGCGGGGATGATGGGCACAATGGAGTTCAACTCGGCCTGTTTTTATCGCTACGCCAACGTGGATATGGAGCAGTTGAAGAAAAATCTGGGTGACAATGCAGCGGCGGAATTACTGGCGCTGGACACGCTCGAAGCCTTCCTGCGCGCGGCGACCGAAGCCGTGCCGACCGGCAAACAGACGGGCACGGCGGCGCAGAATCCGCCTTCGTTCGTGCTTGCGGTGGCGCGCAGCGGCGGCTTGTGGTCGCTGGCAAATGCCTTTGAAGCGCCGGTGCGGGCAGCATCCGGCGGTGGGCTGGTCGACGCCTCGATCAACAAAATGGATGAGCATTGGGCGCAACTGGTTAAAGCCTACGGCGGCAAACAGATTGTGGACAAATGCTATTTCAACCTTTCCGGGCGGGGCTTGAAGGCTCTCAATGGCGCGCAGGTTGACGGATTGGCCGACTTAGTCAAACGAATGCGCGCCGCAGTGAGGTTCAACGACAAAGGCGTAGGAAAGGAGGATTGAGGCGATGAATACTCTGCTTTTGCGGCTGGCCGGGCCTATGCAGGCTTGGGGCACGCGGAGCCGCTTCACGATCCGCGACACCGGACTGGAACCGTCCAAGAGTGGCGTCATCGGGTTGCTCTGCGCCGCGCTGGGCAAGCCGCGCGACGAAGCGCATCCCGATAATCGTGACAAACCGGCGCTGGCCAAATTGGCCGAGTTGCGGATGGGAGTGCGCGTGAACCGCGAAGGATCGCCGCACACGGACTTTCATACGGCAGGTGGCGGCAAAAATTACGGCGTCGTCAAATCGAGCGGCGCGAAGGGCGAAACGGTGGTTTCGTATCGCCACTATCTGGCCGATGCGGATTTTCTAGTCGGGTTGGAAAGTGAGGATGAAGAGCTGTTACAACGGCTGGATGAATCGCTGGCGCATCCATTCTGGCAGCTTTTTCTTGGGCGCAAATCGTTCGTGCCCGCACTACCCGTGCGGGCACCGAACGGGCTGCGGATGAGCACAACGCTGGAAGCGGCTCTACAAAATTTCGACTGGCCGAGGGACAGACGTGGAGAGCCGTTGCCGCGTCTGCGCCGGGTGCTGGAAATCTTGCCTGATGAGCCTGACGCTTTCGGCGCGCGCGAAGTTCGCCACGATTGGCCGTTGTCTTTTGCCGAACGTCGCTTCACGTTGCGATACGTCCGAACCGATTGGATTTTCTGCCAGAAAGGAGGCGCGCATGGAAACGAAACTATTTCTCTCTAAATTGATCCTCAATCAACGTAGCTACGAAGCGCGGCGCGACCTGGCCGATTGCCACGACCTACACCGCACGATTATGAGCGCCTTTCCTCAAGCCGATGGCGCGGCGGCACGTGACGAATTCGGCGTGCTTTTCCGAGTCGATGCCGGGCGTAACGGCAAAATCGTTCTGCTCGTGCAATCACAGGCCGAACCCGATTGGTCGCGGTTGCCGGGAGGTTTTTTACTGGAGACTGAGGGCAATCCGGCTTGCAAACCGGTCTTGAGTCATTACGCCGGCTTGGAGACCGGCCAGCGGCTTCTCTTCAGGTTGCTCGCTAATCCTACTAAGCGCGTATCGGCCAAGAATAACGAAGAAGATGCCCGCTGGCATGGCAAGCGCATTGAGCTGCGCCGCGAGGAAGACCAGATAGCTTGGCTGCGGCGCAGAGGCGAGGCGGCTGGATTCCGACTACTGGCGGCGCGCGTCAACCGCGACATTCCGAATGTTCAAACTGCGCCCAGGCCGAAGACTTCCGGTTGGCGCGAGAAAAGCCGCCTCAGCTTCGGCTCGGCGCTCTTCAATGGAGAGCTGGAGATCACCGACGCGGAGCGGTTCCGCCAAGCTCTCTCTGACGGGGTCGGCTCTGGTAAAGCTTACGGCTTCGGGCTGCTTTCCGTTGCGCCAATCGGCGCCGGCCGAGGCGCGGAATGAGTCCGAAGCGACGCCAACGCCGTAATCAATGCGCCGGCAAAATAATGTCGTCTCCCATATTTGAAGTAGGACCTCGATGAACGATTTACACGTGTTACCGAAAGTCCGCGATAGCAACAGCTATCTTTACGTCGAACACAAAAAGATCGACCAGGAAGACAAGGCCATTGCGCTGCACGATAAGGCCGGGAAGGTCGCCGTCCCCTGCGCGAACCTGACGGCTCTGCTATTGGGGCCGGGGACTTCGATCACCCATGCGGCAGTGAAGGCCTTGGCAGACAACGGGTGTCTGGTCTTGTGGACGGGCGAAAATGGGGTGAGATTTTACGCTCAGGGAATGGGCGAGACGCGTTCTTCGCGCCGACTACTACATCAAGCCCGTCTATGTTCCGATCCGCAGCTTCGTCTGAAGGTCGTGCGCAGACTTTACGAGATGCGGTTTGCCGATTCGCTCGATCCAGATCTGACCTTGCAGCAGATTCGCGGGCGCGAAGGAATACGCG
Organism: Blastocatellia bacterium; assembly: GCA_035714085.1. Lineage (GTDB taxonomy): Bacteria > Acidobacteriota > Blastocatellia > RBC074 > RBC074 > JAJVID01. The sequence goes on along the minus strand of DASTMP010000344.1, from coordinate 2,291 downwards.
TCCGCGAGGCTTATGCGCGAGCCAGTCGTGAAACCGGCGTCGAATGGTCAGGGCGGACTTACCGGCGCGAGGACTGGTATTCAGCTGACCCAGTCAATAGGGCTTTGTCGTCAGCCAACAGTTGTTTGTACGGCGTATGCCATGCGGCAATCGTCTCAGCTGGTTATTCGCCTGCGCTTGGGTTCATTCACACCGGCAAGATGCTGTCATTCGTCTATGACATCGCCGACCTCTATAAAGCCGACATCACCTTTCCAATCGCTTTCGGCGAGGCGGCAGGCGGGCAGGATAAGCTAGAAAGCCGTGTGCGCCGCGCCTGCCGCGATAAATTTCACGAAGAGCGCCTGTTGCAACGCATCGTGCCGGACATCGAAAAGGCTTTGAGCCTTGACGGTAAACTACCATCCGAAACTGGCGATTTCGATACGGCGGACAACCCTCCCGGCGACCTATGGGATCCTGACCAGGGTGAAATGCAAGGTGGAGTGAATTGGGCGGACGAAAATTAAGGGGAGCGCAATGGTAGTGTTGATTTTGGAGAGAGCGCCAACGAGTCTGCGCGGAGAATTGACTCGTTGGTTGCTGGAACCTCAAGCCGGAGTCTTTGTCGGCAATGTTTCGGCTGCGGTAAGGGACCGGTTGTGGGAAGAAGTCAAATGCCGATTGCGTGGCGGCGGCGCGATGATGGTTCACAACGCCGCCAACGAACAAGGCTTTGCCATCCGAATCCACGCCCAAGCCGCAAGAACAGTTGAGGATTTCGACGGGCTTCAACTTATTCGTATCCCTGCCGGAAATGCCGATGAGACCAAAATCGACGAGCAGACATAGCGGGCTTTCACGCCGATAAGTCTTTCAATTTTCAGTGTCGTCCCCACACGCGTGGGGGTGAACCGCTAAAGGCAATCGCAACGAAAGGAAAACCATCGTCGTCCCCACACGCGTGGGGGTGAACCGTTAGGAACGGCGGGAACCGTCGCGCCGGCAAGAGTCGTCCCCACACGCGTGGGGGTGAACCGGCGTTAGCCCGTCGCGTACCTGCTAATCCCAGGTCGTCCCCACACGCGTGGGGGTGAACCGGCAGGATTCTGACGCGTGACGATGTTCAGGCCGTCGTCCCCACACGCGTGGGGGTGAACCGAACAGACGAAGCGCGCCAGGTTGGATAACGACGTCGTCCCCACACGCGTGGGGGTGAACCGTTATCGAGGTCCAGCCGGAGCCCGCGCGCCTCGTCGTCCCCACACGCGTGGGGGTGAACCGCCATGACAATTCATCGCCCATGCTCGGGTGTTGTCGTCCCCACACGCGTGGGGGTGAACCTAATAACCGAGTATCGCGAAGATGATCCGACAAGTCGTCCCCACACGCGTGGGGGTGAACCGCCAGGGACAGTCAACAGATACTTGGCGGCTGTGTCGTCCCCACACGCGTGGGGGTGAACCGCCGTCTCCACTCGTAGCGGGAGCGGCAGGAGCGTCGTCCCCACACGCGTGGGGGTGAACCGCTACCGCACGACAGCGAGACATGCTGGCCGAGGTCGTCCCCACACGCGTGGGGGTGAACCGGACAGATAGCGCTACACAAGATAGACAATGCCGTCGTCCCCACACGCGTGGGGGTGAACCGCTGTGGCGGCATGTGCAAGCGGAGCTGGAGGCGTCGTCCCCACACGCGTGGGGGTGAACCGTCTTCATCCCATGGTGCGGCTTCGATGAGTACGTCGTCCCCACACGCGTGGGGGTGAACCGTATGCGGCGCACGCTGCGGAAGCGCGCCAAACGTCGTCCCCACACGCGTGGGGGTGAACCGGGCGAAAGCCGAACGGCTGAAAGTCCGCGTGCGTCGTCCCCACACGCGTGGGGGTGAACCGTATCTGGAAACTGGGCAGCAGGTCTGCAAGTGGTCGTCCCCACACGCGTGGGGGTGAACCGCATCCAAAGAACGACTTGATTGGACGTAATATGTCGTCCCCACACGCGTGGGGGTGAACCGTATCGAACCGACTTTGCCGGCTACCTTGCCCGCGTCGTCCCCACACGCGTGGGGGTGAACCGGCGTGCCCGCGCGTCATTCGCGTTGATACAACGTCGTCCCCACACGCGTGGGGGTGAACCGCCCGGCCCGGACGCGGACGGTGGAGAGACAGCGTCGTCCCCACACGCGTGGGGGTGAACCGGCCGATCTCAGCGATTCAGTCGGCCTAATGGAGTCGTCCCCACACGCGTGGGGGTGAACCGCCCTGCTAGGGGCTATCTCGACAATCCCAGGCGTCGTCCCCACACGCGTGG